>NZ_PQJY01000010.1:0-129580 GCF_002920195.1 Leclercia sp. LSNIH8
GGAGGCGAGTCCTGATGAGGGTGCTGACTATGATGCACATGCGGATCAGGAGGCTGATGCTGATGCTGATGCTGATGCCGACGCCGATGCCGATGCCGATGCTGATGCTGATGCGGACGCGGACGCCGATGCTGATGCTGATGCGGATGCCGATGCCGATTCTGATGCGGATGCAGACGCCGATGCGGATTCTGATGCCGATGCCGATGCCGATGCCGATGCTGATGCGGACGCAGATGCCGACGCCGATTCTGATGCAGATGCAGATGCTGACGCTGATGCGGATGCTGACGCTGATGCGGATGCGGATGCCGACGCTGATGCCGATTCCGATTCTGATGCGGATGCAGACGCCGATGCGGATGCTGATGCCGATGCGGATGCTGATGCCGATGCCGATG
Source organism: Leclercia sp. LSNIH8 (assembly GCF_002920195.1). Classification (NCBI taxonomy): domain Bacteria; kingdom Pseudomonadati; phylum Pseudomonadota; class Gammaproteobacteria; order Enterobacterales; family Enterobacteriaceae; genus Leclercia; species Leclercia sp. LSNIH8. The sequence continues at coordinate 402 of NZ_PQJY01000010.1, forward strand.
CCGATGCGGACGCAGATGCGGATTCCGATTCTGATGCGGATGCCGATTCTGATTCTGATGCAGATGCGGATTCTGACTCCGACGCGGACGCCGATGCCGATGCAGATGCTGATGCCGATTCTGATGCAGACGCTGACGCGGATGCTGATGCAGATGCAGATGCAGATGCAGATGGAGACGCGGATGCCGATGCGGATTCTGACTCCGACGCGGACGCCGATGCCGATGCAGATGCTGATGCCGATTCTGATGCAGACGCAGACGCAGACGCTGATGCTGATGCTGATGCTGATGCTGATGCTGATGCGGATGCGGACGCCGATGCCGATGCGGACGCCGACGCCGATTCTGATTCCGATGCGGACGCGGACGCAGATGCAGACGCCGATGCGGATTCCGATGCTGATGCCGATGCGGATGCAGATGCAGATGCCGACGCTGATGCGGATGCCGACGCCGACGCTGATGCGGATGCAGACGCTGATGCCGACTCTGATTCCGACACCGACGTCAAACTGACCGTTACCGTCACTCCAGGCAGTAAGACGACCGAGACGACAGATGACCAGATCATCCACGTTAATGGCGGCAGCGGCGATCCTAACGGTTACGACATCCAGAACGGCGTGATTGTGGCGATCGGCAGCAACGTACATGTCTGGCTGACTCCGGATAGCCCGGACGGTAAGATCCAGGGCGACTTCGTGCCGAAGGCCGACAGCCCGGATCAGATCCACTACTACAACAGCCAGGGTAACGCCAATGCCAATAACGGCGACAAGACCTACACCGATATCTTTGTGGTCGGTGACCATACGGGTGGCTATTACCAGCAGGGTGACTGGCCGCAGGATCGCTATGAATTCCGGCCGCTCAACGGCATCACTGGCAACCAGGGCTTACCGCAAAGCAGCGTGGGTAAGGACTATATCTTTGTTCAGGGCAATGAGGCTGACTACACCGTTACCGGTGTCGACCATCCACAGAATGGTAAAAACAACGATATAGATAACCTGCATGTGGTTGATAACGAGACCGGGAAGTCACCGTTCCAGAATGCCAACGGCATCGAAGGCGTTGTTTTTGGTGACGGACCCTCCTCCACGCACGGCGGCAATACCACCGTCAGCTATACGGTGACGCTGAATCTGGATGTCAATCTCGAAAGCTCAGACAGCAGCGATCACCTTAACAGCATCACCCTGAGCGGTATCCCGGAAAACGCGACCTTTACTGGCAACTATGCGAGCGTCAGTTACAACGCCGAAGAGAAGAGCTACACCCTGACCTTTGACAACGACACCTCGCACTTCAACGGCCAGGTGAGCGTTGAACTGCCGGACGGTCAGAGCGATTTCGGGGAGATCGGGCTGAAAGTGGACTCTACCGCCGTCGATCAACACGAAACCGACTTCACCGTTGACGGGAAAGAGGGCGGAACGTTTGTCAGCGAAAGCCACGGTGGAGAAGAGCACGCCGATGATAACGTTGACGATCACCCTCTGATGGCTGACCACAGCGTTGAGGAGAATCATGTTGAAAGCGACAGTGAAGAGAATCACAAGCAGACGAGCAGCCTGACGGCTGATGAGCATGACGCCGACCACACTCTGGCGAACGGGGATCACGCCGCATCGTTAATCGATGACGACAACCTGATGCTCAATACCAGCAGTGTGGATAACAACGGCACGCCAACGGTCGATAATGCGCAGAGCGAGAACCTCACGCTCCAGAGCACGGATCAGGAGGAGCAGCTGAACTTTAGCGATCTCATTCATGATGAAGAGCATAACGATCTCAGCACGCTGATCCAGGCGGGGCCGCAGAGCGACACGGCGGAGGGCCCGGCGGAGGTCGAGCATGTCCCTGCTGAAGGCGGTGAGATCGCCGGAACGGAGGGGTATGACGCGGGTAACGACACGATGCTCGACAGCCTGATCGCCAAACCGGAAGAGCACGCCTGACTGGCGTCGCGCAGGGCTGGTCTGGCCTGCGCGGCAAACATTATTCAGGACAGACGAGGGATCCCGTCTGCCCGCAAAATCGCAGGGTACATTTTTCCCCCTCTCTCTGATGGGGTTTCTCTGGTGAATATTGACCAATAATCAAGGGATATGAAGGAAAAAATAAGATGAAACAGTATAGTCAGTTCGTTATAGGGGCTACCCTGGCGCTGAGCGCCACATATAGCCAGGCCACGACCCTGGAACAGGCCGTGAAAGACAGCCTGTTATGGCATCCGGAAGTTAACGCCTCGGTAAACAGCCGCTATTCCGCCGATCAGGATCTCCGCGCCGCCAAGGGTGGCTATCTCCCGACCCTGGATCTCACCGCCGGTACCGGCTGGGAGCAAACCGATAACGCCAGCACCCGCGGGGCAGGCGATCATCTGCGTGATTTGCACCGCAGCGAGTCCGCCATCAATCTGCGCCAGAACGTCTTCAACGGTTTTGCCACCACCAGCGAAGTGGGCCGCCAGAAAGCGACGGTCAACTCCCGCGCCTGGACGGTAATGAATACCAGCGAATCCACCGCCCTGCAGGCGATCCAGAGCTATCTCGATGTACTGATGCGCCAGAAGATGGTGGCGCTGGCAGAAGATAACCTGAAGAATCACGAGCGGGTGTTCGATCAGATCCGCCTGCGTACCGAGCAGGGGGTAGGGCGTCAGGCAGATTTTGAGCAGGCCCAGGCTCGTCTGGCCCAGGCGCGCAACAACCTGCTGACCGAGCAAACTAACCTCGAAGACGCTCGCGCTAACTACCAGAGTATCACCGGCAAAGAGCCTGACACTCTCGTCATGCCCGCCAAAATCGCGGTACCCGCCTCGCTGGAGGCCGCGCGGACCGTCATGCTGGCAAACAATCCGCTGCTGAAACAGGCCGATGCCGATGTGGAAGCGACCCGCCAGCAGTACGAGGCGGCAAAATCGCGCTTTATCCGGATGTGAATGTCGAAGTCGGGCGCACCATGGATAACAACATCGATGGGACCCGCGGACACAGCCAGGAGTGGCAGGCGATGCTGCGCATGCGTTACAACCTCTATAACGGCGGCAGCGACCAGGCGACACTCACCTCTTACGCCTACAAAATGAAAGAGGCTCAGGATGTGAAAAATAACGCCTAGCGTCAGCTGAACGAAGAGCTGCGTCTGGCCTGGAACGCCCTGAAAAACGCCGGGCAGCAGGTGCCGATCGCCAAAGAGTATGCCGATCGCAGCGTGCAGGTGCGTAGCGCCTACCAGGAGCAGTTCAGCCTTGGCGACCGGACCTTGCTCGATATGCTGGACAGCGAAAACGAGGTGTTCAGCGCCCAGCGCCGCTACGTCGAGCTGCAGTTTGTCGACATGTTTACCACCTACCGCATCAGCGCCCGTACCGGCGAACTGCTTAAGAGCCTGAATATTCAGCCGCCGACGGCAGCGGAGCCGCTCGCGCAAGCGAAATCTTCCCAGGCAGAACTGCCTGAATTAAAGTAAGACGCCCTGAGAGGCTGACGGGGTTGTTGCTGGCAGAGATAACGGCAACAACCCTCTCTTTTTTATCTGCGGTTCCCGTCCGCAGAACACTGAGGCAGAGAATGACGCCTGATATTGACTCCTCTGATCGCATCGAGATGACCCCGCAGGCGCAGGGCAGGCTGGATCCGCGGCAAAGCCATGACGATCCCCTGCTGGATGCGCTGATGATCGTCTGTAAATTGCATAACATTGTCACCAGCCGCAACGTCCTGACCGCGGGGTTGCCGCTGGCAGCCCACACCCTGACGACAGAGACCTTTCCCCGCGCCGCCGGACGGGCCGGGCTCAAGGCGCGGGTGGTACAGCGTGGGCTTGAAAACATCACCGCGCTCTCTCTGCCTGCCATTCTCCTGCTGAAGAACAATCAGGCCGCGGTGCTGATTGGCTGGGATGCGCAGCAGCGCGCCCGGCTGCTGCCCAGCGAAACGGAGGGCGGTGAGATCACCGTGTCGCCAGAGACGCTGGCGGAGAATTACAGCGGCCGGGTGATTTTTATCTCTCCGGAGCATGAGTTTGATGCCCAGCCGACGGCCACACTGCCGCGTACCAAAGCCTGGTTCCAGGATACGCTCAAACTGTCGAAATCCCTCTACCTGGATGCGGTGGTCGCCAGTTTCCTCGTCAACCTGGTGGCGCTCTCCGCTCCGCTGTTTGTGATGAACGTCTATGACCGGGTGGTGCCCAATCAGGCCACCGCCACGCTGTGGGTGCTGGCGATTGGCATCAGCATTGCCTTTGTGTTCGACTTTGTGCTGAAGATCCTGCGAGGAATTTGCCTCGATCTGGCGGGCAAAAAAACCGACCTGGTGGTCTCCTCGGCGCTGTTCGAGCGGCTGCTGGGGATGAAGATGAAGCTCCGCCCGCAGCGGGTGGGCAGCTTTGCGCAGAATTTCCAGGAGTTCCAGTCGATTCGTGATTTTCTGTCGTCGCTGACGCTGACCGCCTTTATCGATCTCCCCTTTACCCTGCTGATCCTGCTGGTCATTGGCATCATCGGCGGCCCGCTGGTGTTTATCCCGCTGCTCGCTTATCCGCTGGCGCTGCTGGTGAACTGGTTGATCCAGCGCCCGCTGATGTCGCGGGTCAGGAAAACCTATCAGCTCTCTAACGAACGCCAGGCGATGCTGGTGGAGACACTCACCGGTCTCGATGCCATCAAAATCAACAACGCCCAGAGCGAGCGTCAGTATCAGTGGGAACACCTCACCGGTCAGCTAAGCAAGCTGGAACTGCGGGTGAAGTCGCTCTCCTATGTGGCGGTGAACTTTACTGCCTGGCTGCAGCAGTTCAGCGGCGTGGCCCTGATCGTGGCCGGGGTCTACATCATTATCGGCGGCAACCTGAGCATGGGTGGGCTGATTGCCTGCTATCTGTTGCACCGTCGCGCCATGATGCCCATCGGCCAGCTGTGCAGCCTGATCACCCGCTACCAGCGCGCGCGAATGACCAAGGCCACCATCGACCGGATGATGGATCTTGAGCAGGAGGTGCAGGACGACGAAGTGCCGCTGAAGCGGGAAACTCTCTCCGGCGCCATTGAGCTGCGCGATGTGACCTTTATCTATCCCGGCAATCAGTATGCCTCGCTCAGCAACGTCTCGCTGACGATCCAGCCCGGCGAGAAGGTGGGGATCATTGGCCGCAGTGGGTCCGGGAAAAGCTCGCTGGCGAAACTGTTGGTCGGCTTTTACCAGCCGGACAGTGGAAATGTGCTGATCGACGGCATTGATGCCCGTCAGATCGATGTTCACGACTTGCGGCACAATATCGGCTACGCGCCGCAGGATATTCATCTGTTCAGCGGCACCCTGCGGGAGAACCTGGTGTACGGCGCCAGCTACGTTGATGACGAAACCATGCTGCGGGTGGCCACCCTGACCGGGGTGCACGAGTTTGCCCGTCGTCACCCCTCCGGTTACAACATGCAGGTGGGTGAGCGGGGAATGAGTCTTTCCGGCGGCCAGCGACAGGCTGTCGCCCTGGCGCGGGCGCTACTGCTCGACCCGCCGGTGCTGTTGATGGACGAACCCACTAGCTCCATGGATAACACCAGCGAAGATCTGATCAAAAAGGCGCTTGCGCCAGTGATTGCCAACAAAACGCTGCTGATGGTCACCCACCGTGCGTCGCTGCTGACGCTGGTGGATCGTCTGATTATTGTCGACAACGGCAAAATCATTGCCGATGGCCCGAAAGAGAGCGTCATGAGTGCGCTGAAGAAGGGACAAATTCATGCGAATCGTTGAGATGCTTAGCCGTCTGATGAGCTGGCTGTCAGGAGATAAACAGCCCGCGCCGTTTACCACCAACGAGGTCAACAAAGCGTTGCTGGATGATGCCCCCCGGGTGGTACGCGTCACGCTGTGGGCTATCTTCGCCTTTTTTATCGCCATGATCCTCTGGGCATCGCTGGCCAGCATTGATGAAGTCACACGCGGGGAAGGGCGGGCGATCCCCTCATCACGTCTGCAGAAAGTGCAGAACCTCGAAGGGGGGATCGTCGCCGAGGTCTTTGTGCATGAAGGCGAGGTGGTGAAAGCCGGCGCGCCGCTGCTGCGTCTGGATGATACTCAGTTTCGTTCCAACGCCGGGGAGAGCGAGGCCGATCGGCTGGCGCTGCAGGCGCGCATCCAGCGTCTGACCGCGCAGCTGAACGATGCCACAACCCTGACCCTGGCGCCGGAAATAGTGAAGCAGGCGCCGGAGATCGCCAGCGGTGAGATGGAGCTTTTCGCCAGCGTGAACAAACGCATTCAGAGCGAACTGGCGGGGCTTAATGAACAGCTGGTGCAGAAGAAGCAGGAGCTGCTCGACTTCCAGGGCAAAGCCAGCCAGTACCGTCGTAGCCTGGGGCTGCAACAGCAGGAGGTCGCCATGTCTGAACCGCTGGTGGCGAAAGGGGCGATCTCAAAAGTCGAAGTGCTCCGTCTGCGTCGTGGCGTGGTAGAAACCCAGGGACAGCTCGACTCCGTGACCCTTGCCATTCCCCGGGCGGAAGCGGCCATTAAGGAGATTGAGAGCAAAGTCAGTGAAACGCGCGGGCGTTATCGCAGCGAGGCGCTGGGGCAGCTCAACGAGGCGCGAACCGATCTCAGCAAAATAGAGGCCTCGGGCAAGGCGATTTCTGACCGGGTGAACCGTACCCTGGTCACCTCGCCGGTGCGCGGCGTTGTGCAGCAGCTGATGGTCAACACTATCGGCGGGGTGATCCAGCCGGGCAAAGACCTGGTGGAGATTGTACCGCTGGACGACAAGCTGCTGGTGGAGGCCAAAATCCGCCCGCAGGACATCGCGTTTTTACGTCCGGGCCAGGAAGCAACGGTGAAGTTCACCGCCTACGACTACACCATCTATGGCGGCCTGAAAGGGACGCTGGAGCAGATCAGCCCCGACACGGTAACCGACAAAGATGGGAAGAGTTTTTACGTGATTCGCCTGCGCACCGATAAAAACCATCTCGGCACGGATGAAAAGCCGCTGTTAATTATTCCGGGGATGGTGGCGTCGGTGGATATTATTACCGGTAAGAAAACGGTGATGGCCTATCTGCTGAAACCGATTCTGCGCGCCAGAGCGGAGGCGTTCCACGAACGCTAATAAGTATGGAGAAAGGCCACCTCGCCGGGAGGTGGCCTTTAAGTGTTACCACATCAAATCGTCAGGCACGACAAAATCGGCGTACGGATCGTCTTCATCCTTCGCTTCCTGCGTCAGTTCACCGCTGAAGACGATATAGCTCGCATCACGCTGGATAATTTTATTCGCCACAACGGCAGGGATGATGGCGTATTCGCTCTCGCGACCCGCTTCAGCAACCAGACGCGCAATCGCCAGACGGCCATTGATCAGCTGTTTTTGCGTGGTCTTATCCACAGTGATTTTTTTAATCAGATTGCCGTCGGTGAAGTTAAAGCCGATATCGCCTTTGGCAATGACGATGCGGTTCATTTCAATCAACTGCTTGATCTGCGCCTTATACTCTTTTGCCAGCGTCGCCTGCTTTTGCTGTTCGCTAAGCTCTTTGTCGCGCTCAATTTGCGCCTGCTTATTCACTTCTACCGCTTCCCGGGCCTCACGCGCCTGGACGCGGGACTTTTTAGCGGTGCGCTGCACTTTTTCCAGCTTTTTACTGCTGACTAAGCCAGCTTTCAGCATCTGCTCTTGTAGTGTGAGTTTGGTCATCGTCGTTTCTGAAATCTGTCAAATGATTGGCAGATTATACCCTGGAGCGTGAGGGGCGTGCCAGGAGATGGTCGCCCACGGCACACTATTCAGGACAGCTGTAGTTCCGTGGCGTCTGCCACCTGGGCAAAATCTGCCGCAAGCAGCGCAAGGGTGACATCATGAATGATTTTTGCGCTGAGCTGAGATTTTACCAGTTCAAAACTGAGCACCGCATCTTTTACTACCGTCATCTTTAACCCAAGGTCGGCACCCATTCTGACGGTGGAGTTCACGCAAAATCCGGCCACCGCGCCAATAACAACAACCTCTGAAATCTGCGCGTCCTGAAGATAAGGCATTAATTCCGTTGAGCTGAACGCGGAGGAGGTGTGTTTGATAAAGACCGGTTCGTTCGCTAATTCTTTGAAGGCATCCATGGGTGAGCTGGATGATAAGTGGGGATGGAAAAGTGAGCCCTGTTCAGGCGTCTGGTGGCGAACGTGGATGACGGGACGGCCTGATTTTCTGAATTTTTCAATTACAGAGGTCATGTTTTCAATGCTGTTATGCGGGAAGTAATCCACGCCCTGCTGAATTCTCTCTGTGACAAAATTCTGCATATCGATGATGAGTAGTGCTTTTGGCATTTGACCCTCTGTAAAACGGATGAGTGGCAGGGTTAGCTGCGCTCACGGGCAAGTAAACTGCCTCTCATGTGAACGAGACCGTTAAAGAATATCCGTTTTGCTCAGGGGTGTCAGCGCCCGGGTTTGGTGGGTTTGAGCCCCGATCTTTCGGGGCTCCGTAACGCTTAGCGAATGACGTTACCGCGCTGTACGCAATGCCCATCGTTGCAGTTAACGGCATCGACCCTGGCGGCACGATGATTTCTTGCCTGCGCGGTAACCGTTGCAGCCGCTACCGGGTGGGCGGAATTTGCGACCACGGCTGCGCGTTCTACAGGGTGAAACACAACCCCAGCAAAGGCTGAGCATGGGGCGATTAAAGCCAGCGCGATCAGGATCTTTTTCATCAACTTTCTCCGTTCAATTTTGTATTACCTGGTAAGCAGGGATACGTTCTGATGGCGGGAGAGTACATTACAGCAACCCGTTAAGTTGTGTTTATGGGTGCTATTGAACAGAAAGTAACTTACGAAGTTGCGGGAAAAAATGGTAAATCTGACGGCAGGAAAGTGTCCCCTGCAGGAATCGAACCTGCAACTAGCCCTTAGGAGGGGCTCGTTATATCCATTTAACTAAGGGGACAAAGCGGCACGAGTATAACGTCATTTATACAATGCGTTAAGCGCGTGACCGCCTGACTGCTTAAAGTGTCGCCACTCACACCGCTTTTTTGCCTTCTTCCTCTTTTTCCTGCTGGGCTTGCTCTTTCGCTTTTAGTTCAGCTTTACGCTTATTCGACATATCGTTGCGGATTTGCGCATGGCTGAGCAGGGCAAAAATAAAGGTACCGCCGCAGATGTTACCTGCAAGGGTAGGGAGCGCGAAGGGCCAGAAAAACTCGGTCCAGTGAATGGTGCCGTTAAATACCAGGTACAGGATCTCCACCGTCCCCACTACGATGTGGGTGGTATCGGCCAGGGCGATAAGCCAGGTCATCAGGATAATGACCACGATTTTCGCTGAACCGGCCGCCGGGAACATCCAGACCATGGTGGCGACAATCCAGCCGGAGATGATCGCGTTGGCGAACATCTCTGCCGGGCTGTTTTCCATCACCCCCATCCCGATTTTCACAAAGGCGTCGCGGGTGGGCTCATCAAATATCGGCATAAACTCGAACGCCCAGGCGGCGACACCGGTGCCGATAATATTGCCGAGCAGTACCACGCTCCACAGGCGCATCAGCAGGCCGAAATTACCCCAGGTTGGGCTTTGCATCACCGGCAGTACGGCGGTGACGGTATTCTCGGTGAAGAGCTGCTGGCGCGCCATAATCACGATAATAAAGCCAAAGGTGTATCCGAGGTTTTCGATGATTATGCCGCCGGGCACCCCTTCAAGCTCGACATGAAAAATCCCTTTTGCCAGCAGGGAAGCGCCCATCGATAATCCGGCGGCAATGGCCGACCAGAACAGCGCCATGGCGTCGCGCTCCAGCTCCTTTTCACCATCCTGGCGAATATGTTCGTGGATTGCCATTGCACGTGAGGGCAGGCGATCCTCGTCAACCTCAATCTTCTTTCCCCGGCGATTCTCCTCGCTTTCAACTTCCAGCTCTTCGGTATGGTTATCAATTTTTTCTTCTTTTAGCTCGTCCATCGCAATGCTCCATAGGTTGCAGATACCTTTAAGCGTAGCGCTTTTTCTCCCGCCGCCCGTGGGGAAGCTCTTAAATTCCTGTAATGGCAATAAAGGCGATACATCGCTGGCAAAGGCCGTATAAAATTGCCAGCCAAACGAAAACCTAAAGCCAGGCTATTCTGAGATCATACCAGAGAGTGTTTATTGCCCCGATTTGTGGTCGTAGACATCAGTAAACGCGCTGATACAATCACTTACACGTTTACAGACAGAGCGCGAAAGCGCCATGACGGATGGCTTTTGCTGATAGCCATACTTAACAGGGAGAAAGATATGAAACTTCGGCTGTCGGTGGTTGCGTTGAGCACCACGTTGCTGATGGGCTGCGCCAGCTCTGGCGAGCAGCAGGGGCGCTCCGATCCTCTGGAAGGATTTAACCGCACCATGTACAACTTCAACTACAACGTGCTGGATCCGTATGTGGTGCGTCCGGTTGCGGTGGCATGGCGGGATTATGTTCCACAACCTGCCCGTAACGGGCTGAGCAACTTCACCAGCAACCTCGAAGAGCCAGCGGTGATGGCGAACTACTTCCTGCAGGGCGATCCCTATCAGGGGATGGTCCACTTTACCCGCTTCTTCCTGAACACCCTGTTAGGTATGGGTGGCTTTATTGACGTTGCCGGGATGGCGAATCCGAAGCTGCAGCGCGAACAGCCGCACCGTTTCGGTAGTACGCTGGGTCACTACAATGTGGGTTACGGCCCGTATGTGCATCTGCCGTTCTACGGTAGCTTCACATTGCGTGATGACGGCGGTGATATGGTCGATACGCTCTATCCGGTGCTGTCGTGGCTGACCTGGCCGCTGTCGGTGGGTAAATGGACGCTGGAAGGGGTGGAGACGCGCGCGCAACTGCTGGATTCAGACGGTCTGCTGCGTCAGTCTTCCGATCCGTATCTCATGGTGCGTGAAGCGTACTTCCAGAATCACGACTTCATTGCTAATGGCGGTAAGCTGAAACCGGAAGAGAACCCGAACGCGAAAGCGATCGAGAATGAACTCTCCGAGATTGATGCGGAATAAAAAAGAAAAGGTGAGCACGAGGCTCACCTTTTTTTTATCCCTGCGTGATTAGAACGCGTAGTTGAAGTTCATGCCATAGAGCCAGGCTTTACCTTCAGAAGAGAACTCATACGGACCTTCCTGGAACGATACTTTCTGACCATGCATATAAGAGACACCCGCATCAATTGAGGCATCTTTGTTGAATGCATAGGTCGCACCGGCGCTCAGCCAGAAGCGATCCTGATCCGGAATGGAGATAGAGCGTTTGTCTGCCGGAACCGGGCTGTCATCGAAGGCGATACCGGTACGGAATGTCCAGTTATCGTCCATATAGTAGGTGGTACCCAGAGCGATACGGTAAGCGTCACGGAAGCTTTCGTCTTTATAGAAGAGCGTATCACCGCCGCTGTTAGTCGCTTTCAGCTCCTGGAACTGGCTCCAGCTCGTGTAGGTCAGGCTATAGTGGATGGCCCATTGCGGCGCGACTCTGTTATAACCGGACAGTTCCCACATCTCAGGTAAGTTCAGGGTCAGAGAACCGCCAGTGGTGCGGCCATCCGTCCCCATTGGCAGACCAAAGTTGCCGAGGATCTGGTTGTAGGCTGAAGGCAGGCTGCTCTTATAGTCGCCATCGAAATCGATTTTTACTTCAGAGCGGTAGGTCAAGCCGTAACGGTTGTTCTTGTCGATCTCATACAGAATACCGGCGTTCCAGCCAAAGCCCCACTCATCACCCTTCAGGTAGGCAATCTGGGTATCTCCCGGGATCCCCGCGACCTGTCGTGTCAGGCCAGGAGGCAATGCGCCGGAGCCTGCGACGATGCGACCCAGGTCGCCCGCGTAGCGCTCAATTTTTGCTTTCGCATACACGGCATCAAAGCCAACACCGAAACTCCAGTGGTTATCCAGGCGATAAGCACCGCTCAGGTTCAGGTTAAGGGTTTCCAGGTCGGTTTTACCGCCGTATGCCCCTGCCGCGTAGTTGTTATTGAATTCGGTCGCGAGTCCGTAGTTAGAGGTAACGGACGCGCCCCAGCCAAATTGTTCATTGATTGGCGCGACGAAGTGCAGGTTCGGAACCCATGCTGTTGGCGCGATATTATCCGCGTTCAGGCTGGCGCCCGTTGGAGAGCGTCCGGTGATATCCACACCAGGGTCAACAAAAATGGCACCTGCGGAGAAGGTTGGACGATCAAACATCATGATCAGGGCAGGGTTACGGCTCGCGTTTCCTGCATCATCAGCGATAGCACCTTCCCCGGAATAGGCGCGGCCCAGGCCTGAGGAAGAGAACTCATTCAACTGAAAGCCCGCTGACCATGCGGAGGTGGAGACAATTGCCACTGCGATTGCGAGCGCAGTTTTTTTGAACAGGGTTTTCTGGCTCATGACCATAACCTCATTGAGTTATTTTTATTCTATATTTGTTACATACCGTAACAGGAGCGCGAAGTGTAGGGTCTGTGGTAACACTTAGAAATCAGACCAGTGGCGAGAGTATAGGTCTGACCAGATGGAATGTTGCAAGTCTGTTTATAAATATTTACTGATATGTTTTTCGAAACGGGATCTGGTTGGCAAAATTGTGACCAGTTCGCTTACTCCGAACGGGTGATTTTTGTTTTAGATCATTTTAACGTGTGATATTGCTCACTTAGCGGCTTTTACGTCATTAACGACTGGAGCCACTACCGGGCGGGGCGTAAAATATCAGCATTGTATCTATTTCGCGCCGTGCGCGACGACAGAGGAAATCTACTATGAGTAAATGCAGTGCTGATGAAACCCCGGTTTGCTGCTGTATGGATGTGGGCACCATTGTGGACAACACGGATTGCACCGCCTCTTACAGCCGTGAGTTTACCCGCCGTGCCGACGCCGAAGAGACGCTGGCCGCGCTGACCGAAAAAGCCCGCAGCGTGGAGTCCGAACCGTGCGCAATCAACGCCAACTTCACCGAAGTGGAAGGGGGCGTTCGTCTGGACATCGACTTCGTGTTCAGCTGCGAAGCAGAATCCCTGATTTTTCAACTCGGTCTGCGTTAATCCCTTCCCGCGCCTCCCTTCCGGGAGGCGTTTCGTCTCCTCTCTGTGTGTTCGCTCGCAATTTTTCCTCTCCCCGATTGGCTAATGTAAAAATTTAGTTAAGACTGTTATCAGGTCAGACCACTTTGCGCATTTGTTATTCACAGGGGAGCGTTATGAGTCAGGCATTACCGCTAATCACCCGTCAGGGGGATCGCATTGCCATTGTCAGTGGATTACGCACGCCATTTGCCCGTCAGGCGACGGCGTATCATGGCGTACCTGCCGTCGATCTGGGAAAAATGGTTGTAGGGGAGCTGCTGGCTCGCAGTGAAATCCCCCCCGAGGTGATTGAACAGCTGGTCTTTGGCCAGGTCGTGCAAATGCCGGAAGCGCCGAATATCGCCCGTGAAATCGTGCTGGGCACCGGAATGAATGTCCACACTGATGCCTACAGCGTCAGCCGCGCCTGCGCCACCAGCTTTCAGGCGGTAGCGAACGTGGCAGAAAGCCTGATTACCGGTACCATTCGCGCCGGGATAGCCGGGGGCGCAGACTCCTCGTCCGTATTACCGATTGGCGTCAGCAAAAAGCTCGCGCGCGTGCTGGTGGACGTCAACAAGGCCCGGACCACCGGGCAGCGGTTGTCACTGTTCTCGCGCCTGCGTCTGCGCGATCTCCTTCCTGTTCCGCCCGCGGTCGCGGAATACTCCACCGGGCTGCGAATGGGGGATACCGCCGAACAGATGGCGAAGACCTATGGCATCACCCGTGAGCAGCAGGATGCCCTGGCGCACCGCTCGCACCAGCGCGCCGCTCAGGCCTGGGCCGAAGGCAAGCTGGCGGAGGAGGTGATGACCGCCTACACCCCACCATTCCGCGAACCGCTAAGCCAGGATAACAATATTCGCGGCACCTCTACGCTGGCGGATTATGCGAAACTGCGTCCGGCATTCGACCGCAAACATGGCACCGTCACGGCGGCGAACAGCACGCCGTTAACCGACGGCGCGGCAGCGGTGATCCTGATGACCGAATCCCGCGCCAGAGAGCTGGGCCTGAAGCCGCTCGGCTATCTGCGCAGCTATGCCTTTACCGCCATTGATGTCTGGCAGGACATGCTGCTGGGGCCGGCCTGGTCCACGCCGCTGGCGCTGGAGCGCGCCGGACTGACGATGGGCGATCTGACGCTCATCGACATGCATGAAGCCTTTGCCGCGCAAACTCTGGCCAACCTGCAACTGCTGGCAAGCGATCGTTTTGCCCGGGATGTGCTGGGCCGCGCCCACGCCACCGGTGAAGTGGACGAAAGCAAATTTAACGTGCTGGGGGGCTCCATTGCCTACGGTCACCCCTTTGCGGCGACCGGGGCGAGGATGATCACCCAGACGCTGCATGAGTTGCGCCGTCGCGGCGGTGGGTTTGGACTGGTCACCGCCTGTGCTGCGGGTGGCCTGGGTGCCGCAATGGTTCTGGAGGCAGAGTAATGGAGATGACAACGGCATTCACCCTGGACGTGCGTCCGGACAACGTGGCGGTAGTCACCATTGACGCCCCAGGCGAAAAGATGAATACCCTGAAAGCGGAGTTTGGCGGTCAGGTTCGCGCTATCCTCAAACAGGTCCGAGAAAACAAAGCCTTGCGCGGGCTGGTATTTATCTCGGCCAAGCCGGATAACTTTATCGCCGGGGCCGATATCAACATGATTGCCCGCGCTGAAAGCGCCCAGGAAGCGGAAGATCTGGCCCGTCAGGGGCAGCAGATCATGGCCGAAATTCACGCCCTGACCATTCCGGTGATTGCGGCGATCAACGGCGCCTGTCTCGGCGGCGGCCTGGAGCTGGCGCTGGCCTGCCACGGACGAATTTGTACCGACGACGCCAAAACGGTGCTGGGCCTGCCGGAAGTGCAGCTTGGCTTACTGCCGGGCTCAGGCGGCACCCAGCGCCTGCCGCGACTGGTGGGTGTCAGCACGGCGCTGGAGATGATCCTCGCCGGCAAACAGCTGCGTCCGCGTCAGGCCCTGAAAGTCGGGCTGGTGGATGAGGTGGTTCCGCATTCCATTCTGCTGGAGGCTGCCGTGGCGCGCGCGCTGAGAGGCAAACCCGACAGTCGCCGCTTACCGGTGCGCGAGCGTGTGCTGGCAGGGCCGCTGGGCCGTGCGCTGCTGTTTAAAATGGTGGCGAACAAAACCGAGCAAAAAACCCAGGGCAACTACCCGGCGACAAAACGCATTCTTGAGGTTATTCATACCGGTCTGACCCAGGGCAGCAGCAGCGGCTATGCCGCAGAAGCGAAAGCCTTTGGCGAGCTGGCGATGACGCCGCAGTCTCAGGCGCTGCGCAGCATCTTTTTTGCCAGCACCGACGTGAAGAAAGATCCCGGCAGCGAAGCCGAGCCTGCGCCGCTGGCATCAATTGGCGTGCTGGGCGGTGGGCTGATGGGGGGCGGGATCGCCTTCGTCAGCGCCAGCAAAGGCAAATTACCGGTGCGGATCAAAGACATTAACCCGAAAGGGATCAACCACGCCCTGCAGTACAGCTGGCAGCTGCTTGATAAAAAGGTCAAACGCCGCCATATCAAAGCCAGCGAGCGCGATCGCCAGCTGGCGCTGATCTCCGGCACCACTGACTACAGCGGATTCCGTCATCGCGATGTGGTGATTGAGGCAGTATTTGAAGATCTGGCGCTGAAACAGCAGATGGTGGCCGAGGTCGAAGCGAACTGTGCGCCGCACACTATCTTTGCTTCTAACACCTCGTCGCTGCCTATCGGCGATATTGCGGCCCAGGCCGCACGTCCTGAGCAGGTGATCGGGCTGCATTTCTTTAGTCCGGTCGAAAAAATGCCTCTGGTGGAGGTTATCCCCCATGCCGGAACCAGCCCGCAGACCATTGCCACCGTCGTTAAGCTGGCAAAAATGCAGGGCAAAACGCCGGTGGTGGTGGCTGATAAAGCCGGGTTCTACGTCAACCGCATTCTGGCCCCCTATATCAACGAGGCCATGCGCCTGCTGACCGAAGGCGAAAAGGTCGAGCATATCGATAATGCGCTGGTGAAGTTTGGTTTCCCCGTTGGCCCAATCCAACTTTTGGATGAGGTGGGAATCGATACCGGCACTAAAATTATACCTGTGCTGGAAAGCGCTTACGGCGAACGGTTTAGCGCGCCCGCAAACATTGTTTCTGCAATTTTGAATGACGATCGCAAAGGCAGAAAAAATGGCCGCGGTTTCTATCTTTACGACCCAAAAGGGCGTAAAAGCAAGAAGCGGGTCGACCCGGCGATTTATGGGCTTATTAAGTCTGGCGGCGAGGGCAAACTCTCTGCGACCCAGTGCGCGGAACGCTGCGTGATGATGATGCTCAACGAAGCGGCACGCTGCTTTGATGAGAAGGTCATTAAAAATGCCCGCGATGGCGACATTGGCGCCGTCTTTGGCATTGGTTTCCCACCTTTCCTGGGTGGCCCGTTCCGCTATATGGATAGCGTAGGTGCGGGTGAAGTTGTTGCGATTTTACAACGACTGGCTGTGCAATATGGGCCGCGGTTTACACCGTGTGACACATTATTGCAGATGGCGGATCAGGGGCTGCGATTTTGGCCAGCAAAGGAAACTGACCTTGTAAATTAAGGTCAAATAAGAGTAAATCCGCCGTTGAAGGGTCTGGTCCTGTCTAATTTGTAAACAGACATTGACTATACTTACGCCGTTGAGGTAAAAAACAGCGTTTCATTCAACGGATGGATCAGGCACAATGCCCGGCCATCGGGTTTTCTACCTCGTTATGTGTTCACACGGGGTAATAACACCGGTGATCCTGGTCAACAAAAGCGGTGCAATATGCAAGTTTTTATCATGCGTCACGGTGACGCGGCACTTGATGCTGCCAGTGACTCTGTACGTCCTCTGACGCCTTGCGGCTGTGACGAGTCCCGTCAAATGGCTACCTGGTTGAAAGGGCAAAAAGTGGATATTGAACGTGTCCTCGTCAGCCCGTTCTTACGCGCTGAACAGACGCTGGATGTGGTAGGGGAGTGTATGAACCTGCCAGCCAATGTCGATGTTCTGCCAGAGCTTACCCCGTGTGGCGACGTGGGTCTTGTCAGTGCCTATCTTCAGGCGCTGTGCAATGAAGGTGTCGCCTCTGCGTTGGTAATTTCCCATCTGCCGTTAGTCGGCTATCTGGTGGCTGAACTCTGCCCGGGCGAAACGCCGCCGATGTTCAGCACCTCTGCCATTGCCAACGTTACCCTCTCTGAAACGGGTGCTGGCGTCTTCAACTGGCAGATGAGCCCCTGCAATCTGAAGATGGCGAAAGCTATCTGATGTAAATCGGACCCAGGCGGGTAGCATGAGCCACCCGCCTGCCTCTCAGGGCAGCTCAGGCGGTTGCCACTCTTCCACTTCAATCAACACCAGCAAGGCGGCATCACCGCCATACTCTTTCGGTGCCTGATGAAATGCCATTACGTGTGGATGCTGAGCCAGCCACAGTGGGGTTTGCTGCTTGAGAATATGTTTGCCGTGGCCGTGCATCACGCAGGCACAAAAAACATGTTCGCGACGGCAGGCGGCAATCAGCGCGCCCAGCTCCTGTTTCGCCTGCATCTGGGTCAGCCCGTGCAGATCGAGGAACAGCTCCGGCGAATAATCTCCCCGACGCAGTTTTTTCAGCTCGAAATGGCTGACGTCCGCGCGCACATATTTCACCGCACCTTCCGTGTTCAGCAGCGGCTGAAACTCGTCGGAAAAGTAGTGGCTGGCGTCGGCCTGCTCCTGAATCAGCCGTTTTACCGGAACTTCACTCACTTTTTTGCGCTGCGGGCGGTGGACAATGGTGTCCTGCTTGATTTGACGCGTGCCGGTCATTAGCTGACGAAACAGCGTTTGATCCTCCTCGCTGAGCGATATTTTCTTTTTCATGGGGTCGTCTCATCTCTTATTTCCGACAGTGTACCTGACTCACTGCGCGGCAAAACGCATTTTTTACCCGCAAGCCGTTAGCGACAGTGCTGATTTATCGCCGTCTTCATGGCACACTAGCCGCCGAAAATTTAGCGAGCATGCCCTGGAGAACATAGTGGATAAAATTTTTGTCGATGAAGCGGTGAATGAGCTGCAAACCATTCAGGACATGTTGCGTTGGGCGGTCAGCCGTTTCAGCGCGGCCAATATCTGGTACGGCCATGGTACCGACAACCCGTGGGACGAGGCGGTACAGCTGGTTCTGCCATCCCTCTATCTGCCGCTGGATATTCCTGAAGATATGCGCTCCGCGCGCCTTACCTCCAGCGAAAAACACCGCATCGTTGAGCGCGTGATCCGTCGCGTTAACGAGCGCATTCCGGTAGCGTACCTCACTAACAAAGCCTGGTTCTGCGGCCATGAGTTTTTTGTCGATGAACGCGTGCTGGTGCCGCGCTCGCCGATTGGTGAGCTGATCAACAACCAGTTCGCTGGCCTGATTGACCATCAGCCTGAGCATATCCTGGATATGTGTACCGGCAGCGGCTGCATCGCCATTGCCTGCGCGTACGCCTTCCCGGAAGCGGAAGTGGATGCTGTCGATATCTCTCCTGATGCGCTGGCGGTAGCGGAACACAATATTGAAGAGCACGGTCTGATCCATCATGTCACGCCGATCCGTTCCGATCTGTTCCGTGACCTGCCAAAAGTGCAGTACGACCTGATTGTGACCAATCCGCCGTACGTTGACGCAGAAGATATGTCAGACCTGCCAAACGAATACCGTCACGAGCCAGAGCTGGGCCTGGCTTCCGGCTCGGACGGCCTGAAGCTGACCCGCCGCATTCTGGCCTGTGCGCCGGATTATCTCACCGACAACGGCATTCTGATTTGTGAAGTCGGTAACAGCATGGTACATCTGATGGAGCAATATCCGGATGTGCCGTTCACCTGGCTCGAGTTCGACAACGGTGGGGACGGCGTCTTCATGCTGACCAAAGCGCAGCTTATCGCCGCGCGCGAACACTTCAGCATCTACAAAGATTAATCCAACGGGCTTCGGCCCGTTTCACATTGCGCAAACACAGAAAGCTCAAATACAGAACAATGAAAACGGAGCCGTGATGGCAGGAAACAGTATTGGACAATTATTCCGTGTGACGACGTTTGGTGAGTCCCACGGGCTGGCGCTGGGCTGTATCGTTGATGGCGTACCGCCAGGCATCGAACTGACTGAAGCCGATTTACAGCACGATCTCGACCGACGCCGTCCAGGCACGTCACGCTACACCACCCAGCGCCGCGAGCCGGATCAAGTCAAAATTCTGTCAGGCGTCTTTGAAGGACGCACCACCGGTACCAGCATCGGCCTGTTGATTGAGAATACCGATCAGCGTTCCCAGGACTACGGTGCCATTAAGGATGTGTTCCGTCCGGGCCACGCCGATTACACCTACGAACAGAAATACGGTTTTCGCGACTATCGCGGCGGCGGACGCTCCTCCGCCCGTGAAACCGCCATGCGCGTCGCGGCAGGGGCCATTGCCAAAAAATACCTCGCACAGAAGTTTGGCATCACCATTCGCGGCTGTCTGACCCAGATGGGCGATATCCCGCTGGCGATCGCCGACTGGGAGCAGGTTGAACAGAACCCGTTCTTCTGCGCTGACGCCTCGAAGCTGGAAGCGCTCGATGAACTGATGCGCGCCCTGAAAAAAGAGGGCGACTCCATTGGCGCCAAAGTCACCGTGGTGGCTGACGGCGTCCCGCCGGGCTGGGGCGAGCCGGTCTTTGACCGCCTCGATGCTGATATCGCCCATGCGATGATGAGCATCAACGCGGTTAAAGGGGTGGAGATTGGCGACGGCTTTGACGTGGTTCAGCTTCGTGGCAGCCAGAACCGGGACGAGATCACAACCCAGGGCTTCCAGAGCAATCACGCGGGCGGCATTTTAGGCGGCATCAGCAGCGGGCAGCAGATTATCGCCAACATCGCGCTGAAACCGACCTCCAGCATTACCGTGCCGGGCCACACCATTAACCGCTCTGGTGAAGAAGTTGAGATGATCACCAAAGGACGTCACGATCCCTGCGTCGGGATCCGCGCAGTGCCGATCGCCGAAGCAATGCTGGCGATCGTGCTGATGGATCACTTCCTGCGCCAGCGCGCGCAGAATGCGGATGTGACGACCACCATTCCACGCTGGTAACCATGAAAAAAACCGCAATTGCTCTGCTGGCGCTGCTTGCCAGTGGAGCCGCTCTGGCGGCAACGCCATGGCAAAAAATCACCCACCCGATCGCGGGCAGCGCGCAGTCAATTGGGGCGTTCTCTAATGGCTGTATCGTTGGTGCGCAGGAACTTCCTCTGCAGTCAGATACGTATCAGGTGATGCGTACCGACCAGCGCCGCTACTTCGGCCACCCGGACCTGGTGCTGTTTATTCAGCGGCTGGGTAACCAGGTGCATAACCTGGGGCTGGGTACGGTGCTGATTGGCGATATGGGGATGCCGGCAGGCGGACGCTTTAACGGCGGCCACGCCAGCCACCAGACGGGGCTGGATGTCGATATCTTCCTCCAGCTGCCGAAAACGCGCTGGTCATCCTCGCAACTGCTGAAGCCGCAGGCGCTCGATCTGGTCTCCAGCGATGGCAAGCGGGTAGTGCCGTCGCGCTGGTCGCCAGAGGTCTCCAGCATGATCAAGCTGGCGGCGGAAGATAACGACGTCACACGTATCTTCGTTAACCCTGCCATCAAGCAGCAGCTCTGCCAGGATGCTGGCACCGACCGCGACTGGCTGCGTAAAGTGCGGCCGTGGTTCCAGCACCGCGCGCACATGCACGTGCGCCTGCGATGCCCGGCGGACAGCCTCGAGTGTGAAGATCAACCGTTACCGCCGCCAGGCGATGGCTGCGGCGCGGAATTACAAAGCTGGTTTGAGCCAGCGAAACCTGGACCCACCAAGCCTGAGAAGAAGACACCGCCTCCGTTGCCGCCTTCCTGCCAGGCGCTACTGGATGAGCATGCCCTGTGATGGACCAATTTGCTGAGTTGTTTATGGTATCGCCGCTGATGCTGGTGGCGCTGTTTTTCATCGCCATGCTGGCCGGGTTTATTGATGCCCTGGCCGGTGGCGGCGGGTTACTGACGGTTCCGGCCCTGCTGGCGGCGGGCATGAGCCCGGCCCAGGCGCTGGCGACCAACAAATTGCAGGCGTGTGGCGGATCGTTATCCGCCTCGCTCTATTTTATCCGCCGCAAGGTGGTGAGTCTGGCCGATCAGAAGCTCAACATCCTGATGACCTTTATTGGATCGACCAGCGGGGCACTGCTGGTTCAGCATGTGCAGTCCGATATTTTGCGCCAGATTTTGCCGATTCTCGTCATCTGCATTGGTCTCTATTTTTTACTGATGCCGAAACTGGGTGAAGAGGACAGGCAGCGCCGCCTGCACGGTCTGCCGTTTGCGCTGATCGCGGGCGGCTGCGTCGGCTTTTACGACGGCTTCTTCGGGCCCGGAGCCGGGTCGTTTTACGCCCTGGCGTTTGTCACGCTGGCTGGTTTCAACCTCGCCAAATCCACCGCCCATGCGAAAGTGCTGAACGCCACCTCTAATGTCGGTGGCCTGCTGCTCTTTATCATCGGCGGGAAGGTGATTTGGGCGACCGGCTTCGTGATGATGGCCGGACAATTTCTGGGCGCGCGGGCAGGTTCGCGTCTGGTATTAAGCAAAGGGCAACAGCTCATCCGTCCGATGATTGTCATTGTCTCGGCCGTGATGAGTGCCAAACTTCTTTATGACAGCCACGGACAGGAGATCCTCCACTGGTTGGGGATGAACTAATGAACAGTACGCATAAATACGAACAGCTGATTGAGATTTTCGATGGCTGCTTCGCACAAGATTTTAATACCCGTCTGATTAAAGGCGACGACGAACCGATCTATCTTCCTGCAGATGCAGAGCTACCGTACAACCGGATCGTCTTTGCCCACGGCTTTTATGCCAGTGCGCTGCACGAAATATCCCACTGGTGCATTGCCGGTAAAGCGCGCCGCGAGTTGGTGGACTTTGGCTACTGGTACTGCCCGGACGGGCGTGACGCTGCGACCCAGGGGCAATTTGAAGATGTGGAAGTGAAACCCCAGGCGCTGGAATGGCTCTTCTGCGTGGCGGCAGGATTTCCGTTCAACGTCAGCTGCGACAATCTCGAAGGCGACTTCGAGCCAGACCGTATTGCCTTCCAGCGCCGCGTGCACGCGCAGGTGATGGAGTACCTTGAGAAAGGCATCCCGGAACGTCCGGCGCGCTTGATCAAGGCTTTACAGAATTATTACCACACGCCGGACATCACGGCGGAACACTTCCCGTGGCCGGAAGATCTTAACTGAGGAAAGAAGATGATCGCAGAATTTGAATCACGCATTCTGGCGTTAATTGATGACATGGTGGAGCACGCCAGTGACGATGAACTGTTTGCCAGCGGTTATCTGCGTGGTCACCTGACGCTGGCCGTCGCCGAACTGGAAGCCGGTGACGACCACTCTGCGGACGCGGTGCATGCTGAAGTCTCCCGCAGCCTGGAAAAAGCGATTCTGGCTGGCGAACTCTCTCCGCGCGACCAGTCATTAGTGCTGGGGATGTGGGAAACCTTGTTTCAGAAAGCCAGCCTGACGTCATAAGTTAGCGCCTGGACATGTAGGCCGGGCAAGCGGATGCGCCGCCCGGCGTTAAAACGGCTCCTCTGCCAGACGCCCGGTGGCGCTAAGCTTACCGGGCCTACGATTTCACCATCTTCCCCTTCAACAACTTCCTCACCCATAACCGGTTCGGATTGAGCGCGGCCAGCGTGTGGCTGTCCAGTGGAATCGGCTCGTTACTCATCTGGGCGGCAAGAACCTCCGCCGTCAGCGGCGCCGTACAAAGCCCGCGGGAGCCCAGCCCGCCCAGCATAAACAGATTCCGGAACGCCGGGGCGCTGACCGCCTGGGATGTGTTGCTGGCGAGATCCTGATAAGCCGTCAGCGTGGCTTCATAGTCCGGTACCGCCCCGGTCATCGGCAGGTGATCGCGGGTGGCGCAGCGAATGCCGTTGCGCGCCTCGCCGGCGCTGACATCCACCTCACGCGCCCATGCCGCCTGCGGCAAACAGTCGATCAGACGCTGGCGATTATGCTGCTGGTCCTCATCGCTGTACTGCGGCTCGGTCTGGCCGCGATGATAGCTTGCGCCGATGCAGTGCTGGCCGTTGGCCGGATTTTGCGGCGTCAGATACCCGTCGTAGCAGAGCACCTGACGTAGCTGGCTCAGCTGCGGGGCCGCCGGGATATGGCTCACCTGGCCACCCACCGGGTAGACCGGCAGTGGTGCGGTCTGGCTGAACTGGCTGATGCCATGTCCGTTCGCCAGCACCACGCTGCCATGCTGCGCCTGCTCACCGTCGGCAAACTGCAACATCCACCGGGCGTCGGTCTGCGCCAGCGACGTTACCTTGCGGCCATAGTGCACCTGCAGGCCCAGAGTTTGCGCCAGCGCGATCGCCGCCGCGGTAAGCTGCGCCGGGCACAGCCAGCCGCCAAGCGGATACTGGATCCCGCCGCAGCCGGTGGGCACCCCGGTGCTCTCTTCCACCTGACGGGCGTTGACCGCAACCGCAATCTGCTCGGGCAGGCCCAGAGCGAGCATATGGTCAATTTTCTGCTGACTCTTCTCATCCCAGCCAAGCTGAGTCACGCCGCACCAGGCATGATCAAAGGCCACCGGTAGGGTGTCGTACAGGCGGCGGGCAAAGGTGAACGCCGCCGGGAAAAACTGGCTAAGCGCCGCATCGTGGGCGCTAAGCAAGGGATAGAGTGCCCCCTGACGATTGCCGGAGGCGCCCGCTGCCGGGGCATCGTCGGCGCAGTAGAGTGTTACCTGCCAGCCACGGCGCAGCAGCGCCAGCGACAGCAGCGCGCTGGCAATCCCGCCGCCCACTACGGCGGTTTCGCGCCCGTCGCTGGCCGGACGGGCAAACCACGGGGTGCGGGCAGGGGAGGGGCGATCCTGCTCCATCACCCCGACGAGCATTTCGCGCTTGCGGCCAAAGCCCTTGGTTTTTTTCATGGTGAAGCCTGCTTCCTGCAGGCCGCGACGGACAAACCCGGCGCAGGTGAAGGTGGCGAGCGTCCCACCGGGCCGCGCCAGACGCGCCATGGCGGCAAACAGCCCCGGGCTCCACATATCCGGGTTTTTGGCCGGGGCAAAACCGTCGAGGAACCAGGCGTCAACCTGCTGGTTCAGGGAGTCATCCAGCTTGTCGGTGAGTTCGTTAATATCCCCAAGCCAGATATCGAGCGTGACGCGCCCGCCGTCCAGCAGCAGGCGATGACAGCCTGCGATAGGCAGCGGCCACTGAGCCTGAAGCTGTTCTGCCCAGGGGGCTAATTCCGGCCAGTGCTGATGCGCCAGCCGGAGATCGTCGGCGGCCAGCGGGTATTTCTCAAAACTGATGAAATGTAACCTTTGCAGCGTAGCGTCAGGGTGCGCTGCACGAAAGCGATCGAACGCTTGCCAGAGGGTGAGGAAATTCAACCCGGTGCCAAATCCGCTCTCGGCCACCACAAAGAGATCGCGGGGATGCAGCGGAAAACGGGAATTCAGCTGATTTCCCTCGAGGAAAACATAACGTGTCTCCTCCAGTCCGTTATCATTAGAGAAGTAGACATCGTCAAAATCTCGGGAAACAGGTGTACCCTCAGCGTTGAATTCGAGGTTGGCGGGTTGTATAGCGTTTTGTTTCACGTAAGTTACTCGTCTGACAGGCTGTGCCGCGATCTTAACGATGTGCGTCTGATGGTGCAAATTTCCACAGAAATTGGCTGATCGGACTTGTTCGGCGTACAAGTGTACGCTATTGTGCGACTCGAAACTTAAATAGTGCGACTTACAGAGGTATTGAATGAAACGTGCAGTGATTACTGGCTTGGGCATCGTTTCCAGCATCGGTAATAACCAGCAGGAAGTCCTGGCATCTCTGCGTGAAGGACGCTCCGGGATCACCTTCTCTGAAGAGTTTAAAGATTCCGGCATGCGTAGCCACGTATGGGGTAATGTAAAACTGGACACCACGGGCATGATCGATCGCAAAGTGGTCCGTTTCATGAACGATGCCTCCATCTACGCCTATCTCTCTATGCAGGAAGCGATTGCTGACGCTGGCCTGAGCGAAGAGGTTTATCAGAACAACCCGCGTGTGGGTCTGATTGCTGGCTCCGGCGGCTCCTCTAAAGCGCAGGTGTTTGGTGCGGACGCGATGCGTAGCCCGCGCGGCCTGAAAGCGGTGGGTCCATACGTGGTGACCAAAGCGATGGGTTCAGCGGTTTCCGCTTGCCTGGCGACCCCGTTCAAAATCCACGGCGTAAACTACTCCATCAGCTCCGCTTGCGCGACCTCAGCTCACTGTATCGGTAACGCAGTAGAGCAGATCCAGCTGGGTAAACAGGACATCGTATTTGCTGGCGGCGGCGAAGAGCTGGGCTGGGAAATGGCCTGTGAATTCGATGCGATGGGTGCTCTGTCCACCAAATACAACGAATGCCCGGAAAAAGCCTCCCGTACCTATGATGCAAGCCGTGACGGCTTTGTTATCGCAGGCGGCGGCGGTATGGTCGTGGTGGAAGAGCTGGAACACGCTCTGGCCCGCGGTGCGCACATCTATGCTGAAATTGTTGGCTACGGCGCAACCTCTGACGGCGCAGACATGGTGGCTCCATCAGGCGAAGGTGCAGTGCGCTGCATGAAGATGGCGATGCACGGCGTTGATACCCCAATCGACTACCTGAACTCCCACGGTACCTCTACTCCGGTAGGCGACGTGAAAGAGCTGGGTGCTATCCGTGAAGTGTTCGGCGACAACAGCCCGGCTATCTCCGCTACCAAAGCCATGACCGGTCACTCCCTGGGTGCGGCTGGCGTGCAGGAAGCGATCTACTCTCTGCTGATGCTGGAAAACGGCTTTATCGCGCCGAGCATCAACATTGAAGAGATGGACGAGCAGGCCGCAGGTCTGAACATCGTGACTGAAACCACCGAGCGTGAACTGACTACCGTCATGTCCAACAGCTTCGGTTTCGGCGGCACCAACGCCACGCTGGTGATGCGTAAGCTGAAAGCATAAGCGTTTGAATGTATAGTAGAAGGGAGCCTGATGGCTCCCTTTTTTTATGCCTGAACATGGAGTTATGCATGACGGCCGTTACCAAAGATAAAAACGCCGCTTCCGGCAACGTCTCGCTGTTCCGTATCGCCTTTGCGGTATTCCTCACCTATATGACCGTCGGCTTGCCATTGCCGGTGATCCCGCTGTTTGTGCACCAGGAGCTGGGCTATGGCAACACCATGGTCGGCATCGCCGTGGGTATTCAGTTTTTAGCCACGGTGTTAACCCGCGGCTATGCCGGACGGCTGGCGGATCAGCACGGCGCAAAACGCTCGGCATTGCAGGGCATGTTCGCCTGCGCACTGGCGGGTGGCGCATGGTTACTGGCCGCGCTGCTGCCGGTGGAGGCGGCCTATAAATTCGCGCTGCTGGTGGTAGGGCGCTTAATACTCGGTTTTGGTGAAAGTCAGCTCCTGACCGGCACACTCACTTGGGGAATGGGGCTGGTCGGGCCCGCGCGCTCCGGCAAAGTGATGTCGTGGAACGGGATGGCTATCTATGGTGCGCTGGCTGCGGGTGCACCGCTGGGTCTTTTGATCAACAGTCAGTTTGGCTTTGCGGCGCTGGCCGCCACCACCATGGCACTGCCGCTGCTGGCCTGGGCGTTTAACGGCACGGTGCGTAAAGTTCCGGCCCATAAAGGCGAACGTCCTTCCCTGTGGAGTGTGGTGGGGCAGATCTGGCAGCCAGGCCTGGGCCTTGCGCTGCAGGGCGTGGGCTTTGCGGTGATTGGTACCTTCGTCTCGTTGTACTTTATGAGCCGCGGCTGGGCGATGGCCGGTTTTACGCTCACCGCTTTTGGCGGCGCGTTTGTTCTGATGCGGGTGCTGTTCGGCTGGATGCCGGATCGTTATGGTGGCGTGAAGGTAGCGGTGGCGTCGCTGGTGATTGAAACCGTGGGTCTGGTGTTGCTCTGGCAGGCGCCGAGCGCGCCGGTAGCCCTGCTGGGGGCAGCCCTGACCGGCTGCGGCTGTTCGTTGATCTTCCCGGCGCTGGGTGTTGAGGTGGTTAAACGCGTTGCCCCACAGGTGCGGGGCACAGCGCTGGGTGGCTATGCCGCCTTTCAGGATATCTCATACGGCGTGACCGGGCCGCTGGCGGGGCTGTTAGCCACCTCGTTTGGCTATCCGTCGGTCTTCCTGGCAGGGGCCGTTTCAGCGGTGGTGGGGATTGTGGTGACGCTGGTGGCGTTTCGGAAATCTTAGCGGTTTGTTGCCGGGTGGCGGCTACGCCTTACCCAGCCTACAGTTCGTGTTTTTGTAGGCCCGGTAAGCGTAGCGCCACCGGGCAAAACATCAGGCGACCAGCCAGAAAATCGCCAGCGCAATGATTAACGCGATCAACATCAGGCCTGGACGGGCAGAGAGCGTTCTGAAGGTTTCCACTACCGGGGCAAAGAGCGGGCTGTAGATCGGCTGGATATTGCGCACTTCCGTCACGCCAGCTTCACGCTCGGTACGGCGGACGAAGATCTCGTTGAGCAGATCCTGTACCTGGGCGGTGGTCAGCACCGTCTGCGGCGTCGCCTGCCAGTTCTGTCGGGCATAGTCCTGAATGCTGTCCCACTCCTGGGCCTCCAGCGGCTGTTTCAGCGCAGCCTGCAGAGTATGCAGCGTGGGCGCACTCTGGGTGCTCAGCGTCTGGCGTGCCTGCAGCCAGGTGGCAAGATGGGTAAACTGCCTGGCCGGGATTAACTCTCCCGCTTTCACCCCCGACAGTTCCAGCATCGACTGCCAGATGAGCTTGGTCGGCTCGCCCGTGGCGGCGGCAAGTTTGGTCACCATCTGCTTCAGCGTATTGTGTTCGGCAGGCAGCAGCGGGCGCTCCGTGGCCGGGCGCTGCTGCGGCTGCGGAATATTGAGCTGATTATTTTGCAACAGCGTCAGCACCGTTTTGAGCTGCTCGGGCGTCAGCTGGTTCAAAGCGGTCTGGCCATACTGCTGGCGAATAAAATCGCTGGCCGCCTGGCGGTTATTACCCTGAGTCAGCAGCTCCGTCAGCTGGGAGACCATCTGCCGGGTGGTATGGTTTTGCTGGGCGGTGTTCAGGCGCTGGTTGAGGTTTTGCTCCGCAGCAGGGAAGTGGCGCGACAGCATGGGCGCATCACTCTTTAATCCCAGATCGTGTTTGACCCCGGCCCACACTTCCGCACTCTGCTGCGACGTCAGGGCGATTAACCGGGTGATCAGACGTTCCAGTACAGTGCGTTGCTGTGTGGAGAGGGGCTGTTCGCCCGCGACGTGGGATGGACGCGGGCCATCACCCGGAGGTTGTGGCGGCGTACCTGAAATGGGCTGCATCGGCAAAAAATCCTTAAAGTCGTTACTCATCGTTAACCAGGTTTACGTATATGCCTGGCGGCCAGATTATGGCACACTTGACAGGTTTTCTTCCTCTCAAACAGGTACTCAGACGTGAAAATCCTCGTTGATGAAAATATGCCTTACGCCCGCGAGCTGTTCAGCCGCCTGGGTGAGGTTAAGGCCGTTCCTGGACGTCCCATTCCGCTCGCTGAGCTGGATGATGCCGACGCGCTGATGGTGCGCTCAGTGACCAAAGTGAATGAGGCGCTGCTGTCTGGCAAAGGGATCAAATTTGTCGGCACGGCAACCGCAGGAACCGATCATGTGGATGACGCGTGGCTGAAGCAGGCCGGGATTGGCTTTTCCGCCGCACCGGGCTGTAACGCTATTGCCGTCGTGGAGTATGTTTTCTCTTCTCTGCTGATGCTGGCCGAGCGTGATGGGTTTACGCTCACCAGCCGGACCGTAGGCATTGTTGGGGTCGGTAACGTCGGCGGTCGCCTGCAAAAGCGCCTTGAGGCGTTAGGTATCCGCACGTTGCTGTGCGATCCGCCCCGCGCTGACCGTGGCGATGAAGGGGATTTCCGCAGCCTGGATGAGCTGGTGGCCGAGTGTGACGTGCTCACCTTCCATACGCCGCTGTTTAAAGACGGGCCGTATAAAACGCGCCATCTGGCAGACGACGCTCTGATTAGCCGCCTGAAGCCGGGCACCATCCTGATTAATGCCTGCCGTGGCCCGGTGGTGGATAATGCGGCCCTGCTGCAGCGCCTGGAAGCGGGTCAGGATCTGAGCGTGGTGCTGGACGTGTGGGAGCCGGAGCCGGATCTCAACGTGGCCCTGCTGGACAAAGTGGATATCGGTACCGCGCATATCGCGGGTTACACCCTCGAAGGTAAAGCCCGCGGCACCACCCAAGTGTTTGAGGCGTACAGCGCGTTTATCGGTAAATCCCAGCAGGTGGCGCTGGATACCCTGCTGCCAACCCCGGATTTTGGCCGCATTACCCTGCACGGCCCGCTGGATCAGGGAACGCTGAAAAGGCTGGTGCATTTAGTGTATGATGTGCGCCGCGATGACGCGCTGCTGCGAAAAGTAGCGGGTATACCGGGTGAGTTTGACAAGCTGCGTAAGCATTACGTTGAGCGCCGCGAATGGTCCTCTCTGTATGTGATGTGTGATGATCCTGCTGCGGCGTCGCTGCTGCATAAGCTGGGTTTCAACGCCGTTCATCACCCGGTTCGTTAATGTCTTCTTAATGCTCCCTGGCGGATACCCCGCCAGGGACGCTTTTATATTTCTGGAGTAAACCACCATGTCTGAAGGCTGGAACATTGCCATACTGGGCGCAACGGGCGCCGTGGGCGAAGCCCTGCTCGAAACCCTTGCTGAGCGTCAGTTCCCGGTGGGCGACATCTATGCCCTGGCGCGTAATGAGAGCGCGGGCGAGCACCTGCGTTTTGCGGGTAAATCCGTCATGGCTCAGGATGCGGCTGAGTTCGACTGGACCCAGGCGCAGCTGGCCTTTTTCGCGGCCGGGGTCGACGCCTCCGCAGCATATATTGAAGAGGCCACCAACGCGGGCTGTCTGGTCATTGATTTGAGCGGCCTGTTTGCCCTTGAGCCGGACGTACCGCTGGTGGTGCCGGAGGTGAACCCCTTCGTGCTGGCCGACTACCGCAACCGTAACATCATCGCCGTCCCGGACAGCCTGACCAGCCAGCTGCTTAGCGCCCTGAAACCGCTCATCGACGAAGGTGGCTTGTCCCGTATCGCCGTAACCAGCCTGATGTCAGTCTCTGCCCGCGGTAAAAAAGCGGTGGATGCCCTGGCGGGGCAGAGCGCGAAGCTCCTGAACGGTATTCCGGTGGATGAAGAGGATTTCTTTGGCCGTCAGCTGGCGTTCAATATGCTGCCCTTGCTGCCGGATCGTGAAGGCAGCGTGCGCGAAGAGCGCCGTATCATCGATGAAGTGCGTAAGATCCTGCAGGATGACGGGCTAATGATCTCCGCCAACTGTGTACAGTCGCCGGTGTTCTACGGCCATGCCCAGATGGTGAGCTTTGAAGCCATGCGTCCGCTGGCAGCGGAAGAGGCGCGCGACGCCTTTGGCCGCGGTGAAGATATTGAGCTGTCTGAAGAGAGCGAATTCCCGACCCAGGTGGGCGACGCAACGGGCAACGCGCGTCTCTCCATTGGCTGTGTACGTAACGATTACGGTATGCCGGAGCAGATCCAGTTCTGGTCGGTCGCCGATAACGTGCGTTTCGGCGGCGCGCTGATGGCGGTGAAAATTGCCGAGAAACTGGTGCAGGAGTATCTCTACTGATGTCTGAAGTGGAGCAAAAGCCCGTTCATAAGATTGCCCTCGGTATTGAGTACGATGGCAGTAAATATTATGGCTGGCAGCGTCAGAATGAGGTGCGCAGCGTCCAGGAAAAGCTGGAAAAAGCGCTCTCTCAGGTGGCGAATGAGCCCATCAATGTCCTGTGCGCGGGGCGTACCGACGCCGGTGTCCATGGTACGGGGCAGGTAGTGCATTTTGAAACCACCGCAGTGCGAAAAGATGCGGCCTGGACGCTGGGGGTAAATGCGAATTTGCCTGGTGACATCGCGGTGCGCTGGGTCAAAAATGTGCCGGATGATTTTCATGCGCGCTTCAGCGCCACCGCGCGCCGCTACCGCTACATCATCTATAACCAGCGTCTTCGTCCGGCGGTGTTGGGCCAGGGCGTCACCCATTTTTACGAGCCGCTGGATGCCGATCGCATGCATCGCGCGGCGCAGGCGTTGATCGGCGAAAACGACTTCACCTCGTTCCGTGCCGTGCAGTGCCAGTCTCGCACGCCGTGGCGCAACGTGATGCACATTAACGTCAGTCGGCATGGCGCGTATGTGGTGGTGGACATCAAAGCGAATGCCTTTGTTCATCATATGGTCAGGAATATTACAGGCAGCCTGATGGAAGTAGGCGCCGGACACCAGCCGGAGAGCTGGATTGCAGAGTTGCTGGCAGCGAAGGACAGAACCCTGGCAGCAGCAACGGCGAAAGCGGAAGGGCTCTATCTGGTCTCGGTCGATTACCCGGATCGTTTTGACCTTCCAAAACCGCCAATGGGCCCGCTGTTCTTAGCGGACTGATAGCCGTGGCAATAAAGGTTTAGACAATATGGATTTAATTCGCTTTCTGATCGATTTCATTCTGCATATCGATGTTCACCTGGCAGAGCTGGTCGCTGATTATGGCGTCTGGGTGTATGCCATTCTGTTCCTGATCCTGTTTTGCGAAACCGGGCTGGTGGTGACGCCCTTCTTACCGGGCGATTCGCTGCTGTTCGTGGCGGGCGCGCTGGCGTCGCTGGAGACCAACGACCTTAACGTTCACCTGATGGTGGTGTTAATGCTGATTGCCGCCATCCTTGGCGATGCGGTGAACTACACTATAGGGCGGCTGTTCGGCGAGCGGTTGTTCAGTAACCCGGACTCGAAGATTTTCCGTCGCAGCTATCTCGATAAAACCCATGCGTTTTATGAGAAACACGGCGGTAAGACCATCATTCTCGCGCGCTTTGTGCCCATCGTCAGAACCTTTGCCCCGTTTGTTGCGGGTATGGGTCATATGTCGTACCGTCAGTTCGCGCTTTATAACGTCACCGGCGCGCTGCTGTGGGTGCTGAGCTTTACCTACGCGGGTTATTTCTTCGGGACCATTCCTATGATCCAGGAAAACCTTAAGTTGCTGATCGTAGGGATTATTGTGGTTTCCATTCTGCCGGGCGTCATCGAAGTGATTCGTCACCGTCGCGCGGCGGCAAAACAAGCAAAATAAAGGCACGACTGCGGTTCGACCACTTTTTTATCCAAAGTTTCGGGCTGTTATGTTTTAATGTGCAACATTCATGGTCTGTCGGGGGCAAAAATGGCATTATGCGCCCCTTGCAGCAAACCTGGTTCAGGCAGAAAGGTTATCAATGAGCTGGATTGAACGAATTAAAAGCAATATCACCCCAACCCGCAAAGCGAGTATTCCTGAAGGGGTGTGGACTAAATGTGACAGCTGTGGCCAGGTCCTGTACCGCGCCGAACTGGAGCGTAATCTCGAAGTTTGTCCGAAGTGCGATCACCACATGCGTATGTCGGCGCGTAACCGCCTGCATAGCCTGCTGGATGAAGGTTCTCTGGTTGAACTGGGTAGCGAGCTTGAGCCAAAAGATGTGCTGAAGTTCCGTGACTCCAAGAAATACAAAGACCGTCTGGCCTCTGCGCAAAAAGAGACCGGCGAGAAAGATGCCCTGGTGGTGATGAAAGGCACCCTGCACGAGATGCCGGTTGTCGCGGCGGCGTTTGAGTTCTCCTTTATGGGCGGCTCAATGGGCTCCGTAGTAGGCGCACGCTTCGTGCGTGCCGTTGAGCAGGCGCTGGAAGACAACTGTCCGCTGATCTGCTTCTCCGCCTCCGGTGGTGCCCGTATGCAGGAAGCGCTGATGTCGCTGATGCAGATGGCAAAAACCTCCGCAGCGCTGGCGAAAATGCAGGAGCGTGGTCTGCCGTACATCTCCGTGCTGACCGACCCAACCATGGGCGGCGTATCGGCAAGTTTTGCGATGCTGGGCGATCTGAACATCGCTGAACCGAAAGCGCTGATCGGCTTTGCCGGCCCGCGCGTTATCGAACAAACGGTACGTGAAAAGCTGCCGCCGGGCTTCCAGCGCAGTGAGTTCCTTATCGAGAAAGGCGCTATCGACATGATCGTTCGCCGTCCGGAAATGCGCCTGAAACTGGCCAGCATTCTGGCGAAGCTGATGAATCTGCCATCGCCGAGCCCGGATGAGCCGCGCGAAGGCGTGGTAGTACCGGATCAGGAACCCGAGGCCTGATAACTGAAAAGGGCAGGGCCAGTGGCGCTGCCCTTTTGCTTTCTAACCGTAACTGAAAAGCGCGCAACATGGAAAATACTACTCTTCCCCAAGCCACGTCGCCTCTGGCCGCGTGGCTTTCTTATCTGGAAAACCTGCACAGTAAAGCCATCGACATGGGACTTGAGCGCGTCAGCCAGGTCGCGGCGCGCCTTGATGTTCTGAAACCGGCTCCCTTTGTCTTCACCGTGGCGGGCACTAACGGCAAAGGCACCACCTGCCGCACGCTGGAAGCGATGCTGATGGCGGCGGGCTACAAAGTAGGGGTCTACAGCTCGCCCCATCTGGTGCGCTATACCGAGCGCGTGCGGGTGCAGAATACAGAATTAGCCGAATCCGCCCACACCGCCTCGTTTGCAGAGATCGAAGCCGCGCGCGGCGATATTTCGCTGACCTATTTTGAATATGGCACCCTGTCGGCGCTGTGGCTCTTTAAGCAGGCGCAGCTGGACGTGGTGATCCTCGAGGTCGGGTTAGGCGGGCGTCTGGATGCCACTAATATTGTCGACCCGGATGTGGCGGTAATCACCAGCATCGCGCTGGATCATACTGACTGGCTGGGGCCCGATCGCGAGAGCATTGGCCGTGAAAAAGCCGGTATTTTCCGCCCGGGCAAACCCGCTATCGTCGGCGAACCCGATATGCCGCACACTATTGCTGACGTGGCGCAGGAGAAAGGGGCGCTGTTGCAGCGCCGTGACGTGGACTGGCGCTACAGCGTGACGGAAAGCGGCTGGCGCTTTGAAGATGCAGCGGGCGCGCTGGATAACCTGCCGCTGCCCCAGGTACCGCAGCCAAATGCCGCCACGGCGCTGGCCGCACTGCGTGCCAGCGGTCTGGTAGTAAGCGAGCAGGCGATGCGCGACGGCATTCAGCATGCGATTCTGCCGGGGCGTTTCCAGATAGTCAGCGAATCACCACGTCTGATTCTGGATGTGGCGCACAACCCCCATGCCGCGGCGTATCTCGCAGGACGTCTCAAATCGTTGCCAAAAACCGGGCGTGTGCTGGCGGTTATCGGTATGCTTCATGATAAAGATATTGGCGGCACGCTGGCCTGCATGGAGAGTGTGGTCGATAGCTGGTATTGTGCCCCTCTGGAAGGCCCACGCGGGGCGACTGCCGAACAGCTGATGGCGCATCTCGGCGCAGGGCAGCGCTTTGATAGCGTGGCGCAGGCCTGGCGCGCGGCGATGGCCGATGCCAGACCAGAAGATACCGTGCTGGTGTGTGGTTCGTTCCACACGGTGGCACATGTCATGGACGTAATGGATGCGGGGAGAACCGGTGGCAAGTAAGTTTCAGAACCGTTTAGCAGGTACCATTGTGCTGGTGGCGCTGGGGGTGATTATTCTCCCTGGGCTGCTTGATGGACAGAAAAAACATTATCAGGATGAATTTGCGGCGATCCCGCTGGTGCCGAAACCGGGCGATCGGGATGAGCCGGACATGCTTCCGGCGGCGACACAGGCTCTGCCTGCACAGCCACCAGAAGGCGCAGCTGAAGAGGTGCGCGCAGGCGATGCCGCGGCGCCATCGTTAGATCCGGCGCGTCTGGCAGCCGGAAACAACAACGAGCTGGATCCCGTTCCGGCGCCGGTAGAGCAGTACGCGCCGAAACCGGTGCAAAAACCGAAACCGGTTGAGAAGCCGCAGCGCGATAACACCAGCCAGCAGCTGGCGGCAGCGACAGAAACCCCACCGGCCAAACCGGCGGCAGAAGAGAAACCGGCCCCGACCGGTAAAGCCTACGTTGTGCAGCTCGGCGCCCTGAAAAACGCCGATAAGGTCAACGAGGTGGTGGCCAAACTCCGTGGCGCGGGGTATCGCGTTTACACTTCACCTACCACACCGGTACAGGGTAAAATCACCCGTATTCTCGTAGGGCCGGATGCGTCGAGAGACAAGCTGAAGGGATCGCTTGGAGAGCTGAATAAACTCTCTGGTTTGAGCGGCGTGGTGATGAACTACAGCGTGAACTGAGGGTTTCTCTCATTTACGGGATAAGGCAAAAACAGGCGCAGCAGATTGCCTGAGAAGGTAACCCGCCTGGGGCGCTGAATATTTTTTCAGCGCTTTTTTTATTTACGCGCGGGAAGGAAATCCCTACGCAAACGTTTTCTTTTTCTGTTAGAATTCGCCCCGAACTGGATGACAGGGCGTTTGATCGTGGGACACATATGGTCTGGATTGATTACGCCATCATTGCGGTGATAGGTTTTTCCTGTCTGGTTAGCCTGATCCGTGGCTTTGTTCGTGAAGCGTTATCGCTGGTAACCTGGGGCTGTGCCTTCTTTGTTGCCAGTCATTACTACACTTACCTGTCTGTCTGGTTCACGGGCTTTGAAGATGAACTGGTTCGAAATGGGATTGCCATCGCGGTGCTGTTTATCGCGACGCTGATTGTCGGCGCCATTGTTAACTACGTGATTGGCCAGCTGGTTGAGAAAACCGGGTTGTCAGGAACGGACAGGGTGCTGGGGATCTGTTTCGGGGCGTTGCGAGGCGCGCTGATTGTTGCCGCGATACTGTTCTTCCTTGATACCTTTACCGGGTTCTCAAAAAGTGAAGACTGGCAGAAATCGCAGCTTATCCCGCAGTTCAGCTTCATCATCAGATGGTTCTTTGACTATCTGCAAAGCTCGTCGAGTTTTTTGCCCAGGGCATAAACCCTGAGATGTGGCTTAACGAGGAAATGACGAATGTGCGGTATTGTCGGTATCGCCGGTTTCATGCCGGTAAACCAGTCTATTTATGACGCATTATCGGTGCTTCAGCACCGTGGGCAGGATGCTGCGGGTATCATCACCATTGATGCACACAACTGCTTCCGTTTACGTAAGGCTAACGGCCTGGTAAACGATGTGTTCGAAGCCCGCCATATGCAGCGTCTTCAAGGCAACATGGGTATTGGTCACGTTCGTTACCCGACTGCTGGCAGTTCCAGCGCCTCTGAAGCTCAGCCGTTCTACGTTAACTCGCCGTATGGCATCACGCTTGCCCACAACGGCAACCTGACCAATGCTCACGAGCTGCGTAAGAAGCTGTTTGAAGAGAAGCGTCGTCACATTAACACCACTTCTGATTCTGAAATCCTGCTCAACGTCTTTGCCAGCGAGCTGGATAACTTCCGCCACTATCCGCTGGAAGCTGACAACATTTTTGCCGCGGTAGCCGCCACTAACCGCCTGATCCGTGGCGCTTATGCCTGCGTCGCGATGATTATCGGCCACGGTATGGTCGCCTTCCGCGATCCTAACGGCATCCGCCCCCTGGTGCTGGGCAAGCGCGATATTGGCGACGGCCGCACCGAGTATATGGTGGCCTCCGAAAGCGTGGCGCTGGATACCCTGGGCTTTGAGTTCCTGCGTGACGTCGCACCTGGCGAAGCGGTGTACATCACCGAGAAAGGCCAGCTGTTTACTCGTCAGTGTGCGGAAAACCCGGTCAGCAATCCGTGCCTGTTCGAATATGTCTACTTCGCCCGTCCGGACTCCTTCATCGACAAGATCTCCGTCTACAGCGCCCGTGTGAATATGGGAACCAAGCTCGGCGAGAAGATTGCCCGCGAGTGGGAAGACCTGGATATCGACGTGGTCATCCCTATCCCGGAAACCTCCTGCGATATCGCCCTGGAGATGGCGCGTATTCTGGGCAAACCTTACCGCCAGGGATTCGTAAAGAACCGCTACGTTGGCCGCACCTTTATCATGCCGGGCCAGCAGCTGCGCCGTAAATCGGTGCGCCGCAAGCTGAACGCCAACCGCGCCGAGTTCCGCGACAAGAACGTGCTGCTGGTGGATGACTCCATCGTGCGTGGCACCACCTCAGAGCAGATTATCGAGATGGCCCGTGAAGCGGGTGCGAAGAAGGTCTATCTGGCCTCTGCGGCACCGGAGATTCGCTTCCCGAACGTGTATGGCATCGATATGCCTACCGCCAACGAGCTGATTGCCCACGGTCGTGAAGTGGATGAGATCCGCCAGATCATCGGCGCCGACGGCCTGATTTTCCAGGATCTGAACGATCTGATCGACGCGGTGCGTGCCGAGAACCCGGATATTCAGCAGTTCGAGTGCTCGGTGTTTAACGGTATCTACGTGACCAAAGATGTGGATCAGGGCTACCTGGACTACCTCGATTCGCTGCGCAACGACGATGCGAAAGCCGTGCAGATGGCGAACGATCTCGAAAGCTTAGAGATGCACAACGAAGGTTAATCGTTATCGCAGGCGAGGGCATCTGCCCTCGCTTGCAACTCCCGCCAAAATCCTGCACAGTCAGCCCTGTAACAGCAAGGGCGAACATCATGAAACGATTAATAGTAGGGATCTCAGGGGCCAGCGGTGCGATTTACGGTGTCCGTTTGTTGCAGGTATTGCGCGACGTCGCCGAGGTTGAAACCCATCTGGTAATGAGCCAGGCTGCGCGTCAGACCCTCTCTCTCGAAACCGATTACTCCCTGCGTGACGTTCAGGCGCTGGCCGATGTGGTGCATGACGCGCGCGATATCGCCGCCAGCATCTCCTCCGGGTCGTTTAAAACGGCGGGCATGGTGATCCTGCCTTGTTCCATCAAAACTCTCTCCGGTATCGTCAACAGCTATACCGATACGCTGGTGACCCGCGCGGCCGATGTGATATTAAAAGAGCGTCGTCCGCTGGTATTGTGCGTGCGTGAAACCCCGCTGCATCTGGGCCATCTGCGCCTGATGACCCAGGCCGCTGAACTGGGGGCGGTGATCATGCCGCCGGTGCCGGCGTTTTATCACCGTCCGCAAAGCCTGGATGATGTGATTAATCAGACCGTGAACCGGGTGCTCGATCAGTTCGACATTGACCTGCCGGACGATCTCTTTACCCGCTGGCAGGGCGCCTGACGGTAAAGCTGTTCTGCCAGAGTGCAGCTCACCGCAACATGCCCTGTTTCAGGGCAATTCTGCAACAGCGATCATATCCTCAACATTTAATCCCTTTTTTCCTTTCCAGGCACTGCGGTTCGTTTGGCAGACCTGCTATCTTTCACCATTAAGGCAATCCTGCAACCTTTCATTAACATATTTAACGCCGTAATTTTGCGTTATGTGCAATGTGGCATAAGACCTGCAAGAGATTGCCTGCAACAACACACAACACAATCTATTACATAAGAAAATCACGACACTTGAGGGTAATGTATGAAGAAGACGGTTCTGGCTCTGTCTTTGCTGGTGGGATTAAGCGCTGCAGCAAGCAGCTTTGCAGCGCTCCCACAGAACGTACGTATCGGTACAGACGCAACCTATGCCCCGTTCTCATCGAAAGATGCGAAGGGGGATTTCGTTGGGTTTGATATCGACCTGGGAAATGAGATGTGCAAACGCATGTCCGTGAAATGCACCTGGGTGGGCAGCGACTTCGACGCGCTGATCCCGTCTCTGAAAGCCAAGAAGATTGACGCGATCATCTCCTCGCTCTCGATTACTGAAAAACGTCAGCAGGAGATCGCCTTCTCTGAGAAGCTCTACGCGGCGGATTCACGTCTGATTGCGGCGAAAGGCTCCCCAATCCAGCCAACCATTGACTCGCTGAAAGGCAAGCATGTTGGCGTGCTGCAGGGCTCAACGCAGGAAGGCTATGCGAACGCTAACTGGCGTGAGAAGGGCGTGGACGTGGTGGCGTACCAGAACCAGGATCTGATTTATTCCGATCTGGCGGCAGGACGTCTGGATGCGGCTTTCCAGGATGAAGTCGCCGCGAGCGAAGGCTTCCTGAAACAACCGGCAGGTAAAGAGTTTGCCTTTGCTGGCCCGTCCGTTAAGGACAAAAAATATTTCGGCGACGGCACCGGGATCGGCCTGCGTAAAGACGATGCCGAGCTGAAAGCGGCCTTTGACAAAGCTTTTACTGAACTGCGTAAAGACGGTACCTACGACAAACTGGCGAAGAAATACTTCGACTTCAATGTTTACGGCGATTAACCGGAACTGACGGGTGCGCACCATAATGGCTCCCCGTTATGGTGCGACAATGGCCTTTGCGAACCAGGATGGTGCAAATCATGCGCCGCGTTGGTTATAAAGTGAATAGTTAAGCACTCGCAATGCACTTTTTCGCGCCTGCCGGGCATAATCTTTTGCCTTGCCGCGGCGATTAGTGGCACATTAAAGGCACCCTGTCGACGTTAAAATCCCGTAAGAAGACAGTCTGTTGAGGATAGATATGAAAAAACTGGTTTTGTCACTTTCCCTGGCTCTGGCCTTTTCCAGCGCTACCGCGGCATTTGCAGCAATTCCGCAAAAAGTTCGTATTGGTACTGACCCGACTTATGCACCCTTCGAATCGAAGAATGCGCAGGGTGAACTGGTAGGATTTGATATCGATTTGGCTAAAGAGCTGTGCAAACGTATCAAAACAGAGTGTACCTTCGTTGAAAACCCACTGGATGCGCTGATCCCTTCGCTGAAAGCGAAAAAAATCGACGCCATTATGTCTTCCCTCTCTATCACCGAAAAACGCCAGCAGGAGATTGCTTTCACCGACAAGCTTTATGCAGCGGACTCACGTCTGGTGGTAGCAAAATCTTCCGATATTCAGCCGACCATCGAATCACTGAAAGGTAAACGTGTGGGCGTGCTGCAGGGCACCACTCAGGAGACCTTCGGCAACGAGCACTGGGCACCAAAAGGGATTGAAATCGTCTCTTACCAGGGCCAGGAGAATATCTACGCTGACCTGACTGCGGGCCGTATTGACGCCGCCTTCCAGGATGAAGTGGCAGCCAGCGAAGGCTTCCTGAAACAGCCGGTTGGTAAAGATTACAAGTTCGGCGGGCCGTCCATCAAAGACGAGAAACTCTTCGGCGTGGGCACCGGTATGGGTCTGCGTAAAGAGGATAACGAACTGCGTGAAGCGCTGAACAAAGCCTTTGCCGAGATGCGCGCCGACGGCACTTACGAAAAACTGGCGAAGAAATACTTCGACTTTGATGTCTACGGTGGTTAATCCCTCCACTTAATAACGTGCGGCCCCTCCCGTCCCGGGAGGGGAAAAGACACGGCTACACCACTCACGACAGGGCAGGCGGTATGCTGTACGGATTTTCTGGCGTAATTTTACAAGGCGCATTGGTCACCCTTGAACTGGCCCTCAGTTCGGTGGTGCTGGCCGTGTTAATAGGCCTTGCAGGCGCGGGCGCGAAGCTCTCTGCGAATCGGGCGATGGCGCTGCTGTTTGAGGGCTATACCACCCTGATCCGCGGGGTGCCTGACCTGGTGCTGATGCTGCTGATCTTCTACGGTCTGCAAATCGCCCTTAACGGCATTACGGATGCCATCGGTATGGCGCAGATTGATATCGATCCGATGGTGGCCGGTATCATCACCCTGGGCTTTATCTACGGCGCCTATTTTACCGAAACCTTCCGCGGGGCCTATCTCGCGGTGCCGAAAGGGCATATCGAAGCCGCTACGGCCTTCGGGTTTACCTCCTCACAGACGTTTCGCCGCATTATGTTTCCGGCCATGATGCGCTTTGCGCTGCCGGGGATTGGTAACAACTGGCAGGTTATCCTCAAAGCGACGGCGCTGGTCTCCTTACTGGGGCTGGAAGATGTGGTAAAAGCCACGCAGCTGGCAGGCAAAAGCACCTGGGAGCCGTTCTACTTCGCGATTGTCTGCGGGGTGATTTATCTGGTGTTTACCACTGTCTCCAATGGCGTGCTGCTGCTGCTCGAACGTCGCTATTCCGTGGGTGTGAAGAGGGCTGACCTGTGATCGAAATTATTCAGGAATACTGGAAATCCCTGCTGTGGACCGACGGATACCGCTTTACCGGTGTGGCGATCACCCTCTGGCTGCTGATTTCTTCTGTGGTGATGGGCGGGATCCTGGCGATTTTCCTCGCCATTGGCCGCGTCTCCAGCAATAACTACATCCGCTTCCCCATCTGGCTGTTTACCTACGTGTTCCGCGGTACGCCGCTCTATGTGCAGCTGCTGGTCTTCTACTCCGGGATGTACACGCTGGAGATCGTCAAAGGCACCGAGATGCTGAACGCGTTCTTCCGCAGCGGGCTGAACTGTACCGTGCTGGCCTTAACGCTGAACACCTGCGCCTACACCACCGAGATCTTTGCCGGCGCGATCCGCTCCGTGCCGCACGGTGAAATTGAGGCGGCGCGGGCGTATGGCTTCTCCTCCGTGAAGCTCTATCGCTGCATTATTCTGCCGTCGGCGCTGCGTATTGCGCTGCCTGCCTACAGCAACGAAGTGATTTTAATGCTGCACTCCACCGCGCTGGCCTTTACCGCCACCGTGCCGGATCTGCTGAAGATTGCCCGTGATATTAACTCGGCGACCTACCAGCCGTTTACCGCCTTCGGGATCGCGGCAGTGCTCTATTTAATCATCTCTTATGTCCTGATTAGCCTGTTCCGCAAAGCGGAAAAACGCTGGTTGCAGCATGTCAAACCTTCGACGCACTGAGAATGAAGATGGCTGAGAACAAATTAAACGTTATCGATTTGCACAAACGCTACGGCGAACATGAAGTGCTGAAAGGGGTGTCGCTGCAGGCAAATGCGGGCGATGTGATCAGTATTATCGGCTCCTCAGGATCGGGTAAAAGTACCTTCCTGCGCTGCATTAACTTTCTTGAAAAGCCGAGTGCCGGCTCGATTGTGGTCAGCGGTGAGAACATTAATCTGGTGCAGGACAAAGACGGTCAGCTGAAGGTGGCGGATAAACACCAGCTGCGGATGTTGCGTACTCGTCTGACGATGGTGTTCCAGCACTTTAACCTCTGGAGTCACATGACGGTGCTGGAGAACGTCATGGAAGCGCCGGTGCAGGTGCTGGGCTTAAGCAAGCAGGAAGCCCGTACCCGGGCGGAGAAATACCTGGCGAAAGTGGGTATCGACGAACGCCAGCAGATGAAATACCCGGTGCATCTCTCCGGCGGTCAGCAGCAGCGTGTCTCTATCGCCCGTGCGCTGGCGATGGAGCCGGGAGTGCTGCTCTTTGACGAACCTACCTCCGCGCTCGATCCCGAGCTGGTGGGCGAAGTGCTGCGCATCATGCAGCAGCTCGCCGAAGAGGGGAAAACCATGGTGGTGGTGACCCACGAGATGGGCTTTGCCCGTAACGTCTCCAACCACGTGATTTTCCTCCATCAGGGCGTAATCGAAGAGCAGGGGCATCCGGATGAGGTATTAGGTAACCCGAAGAGCCCGCGTCTGCAGCAGTTCCTTAAGGGATCGTTGAAGTAGTTTGTTGCCCGGTGGCGCTACGCTTACCGGGCCTACAAAACCGTAGGCCGGGCAAACACAGTGCCGCCCGGCATTCAGGCCGCACTCACCTCCAGTCGGTACACCCAGTCGTCATACCGCACCCCATTAATCTCATACGCTTTTTCCAGTACCTGGGTGCGCACAAAACCCGCTTTCTCTAACACCCGCACCGACCCGCCATTATCCGCCAGTACCCAGGCATTAACCGCCCTGACGCCCACCCGGATAAATGCGTATTCACACACGGCGCGCAGCGCCTCGCTGGCAATTCCCCGGCCCTGGGCGGCGGCAATCACGGTGTAGCCAATATCGGCTTCTTCAGGGTAGCGGGCGCTGATCTGCAGGCCAATATCCCCGAGCGGGGTAGCATCATTATGGGCGCGGATCACAAAGGTGTGCGGGGCGGTAAGACGGGCAGCAAACAGGCGTCGGGTCTCTTTTTCCGGAGCGATCGTGGCCATATAGCGCATGATCTCCGGGGATTCGCGCAGAGTATGGAAAAAGGGCCAGTCAGAGGGCTCAAAAGGGGAGAGCGTCAGCCGGGAAGTAGTAATTGTTGCCATCGAAGCGCCTTGAACAGAGAGCGGACGTAACAAATTAACATGGCTGACAGAGTAAGTTTAACCTACCACATCTCCCAGGGTCTCTTCTAAGTCGTACCACCTGAAAGCAAAGCCGGAGGCTTCCAGGCGCTTCGGCAGCGCACGCTGTCCGCCCAGCACCAGCACGGAGGATTCCCCCATCAGCAGGCGGATAGCGGTGGCGGGCGCGCGAACTACAGCAGGGCGATGCACCGCATGGCCCAGCGCATGGGCAAACTGCTCGTTACGCACCGGGTAGGGGGAGACCATATTGAACGGGCCGCGCAGATCGTTATCCAGCAGCCAGAGAATGCCGTTGACCATATCGTCGATATGGATCCACGCCAGGTACTGACGCCCGTTACCGACCGGGCCGCCAAGACCCAGCTTAAATACCGGCAGCATCTTGCCGAGAATACCCCCTTTGGGGGCCAGCACCACGCCGGTGCGCAACAGGCACACGCGGGTCTTTTCGCTCTGCGCGCCGCAGGCAATCTGCTCCCAGCGGGCGCACAGCTTATGGGTAAATTCATTGTGCGGCGGCTCCTCTTCGGTCACCACCACTTCGCCTAAATCGCCGTAATAACCTGAAGCCGAACCGGAGATAAACACCGAGGGCGGCGTGTCGCTGGCCTTAACCATATCAACCAGCCGCTGGGTGATGTTCCAGCGACTGTTGCACAGACGCTGTTTATGCTCTTTTGTCCAGCGCTTGTCGGCGATGGGCTCGCCTGCAAGATTGATGACGGCATCAAAGCCGTTAAGATCCTGGTGCTCCGTCAGCCCTTTCCAGATATCGATGCCGGAGCCGAGTAGCTGGCGCGCCTTCTCAGGGCTACGCGTGACCACAGTCAGCTCATGGCCTAATACCTGCAAACGTGGGATTAAATGCCGGCCAATCAGGCCGGTGCCGCCGGTTACCAGGATCTTCATACCACCTCCAGGGTTGCGCTTAGCGTTGCCAGCTTAACGTCATAGAGACGGAGTCGGCGTAACGCAGCGCGTGAAGTTTATCGATCTCGACTTCAGCATAGGTGACCCAGTGATGTTCGCGTGCGATATCCAGCACATCCTGAGTTAATTTTTCCAGTAAAGAGAAGCGGTTATTCTCCACCAGATGAATGATGCTTTTGGTAATGGTGCGATAGTTCAGCGCATCATTAATGTCTTCACTGGCGCGGGCTTTGTCTGCCGGATAGTGGATCGTCACGTTAATAACGATATCCTGGCGATTAGCACGCTCCTCTTCTTTGATTCCAATAAAGGTGCGCAGGCGTAAATTTTTAATACGAATAATTGCGTCTTGCTGGGACATTGCAGGCTTCCTCCGTGTCATTATCGACACCATAATACATGAGGAAAGCGTTTATATCTGCTGCACTTTTTGCATTGCACGCTCGGTTGCCGGGCGGGTGCGGATACGCTCAAACCAGTTGTTCACCGCGGGCCATGATGC
The DNA here is from genome assembly GCF_002920195.1 of Leclercia sp. LSNIH8. Classification (NCBI taxonomy): domain Bacteria; kingdom Pseudomonadati; phylum Pseudomonadota; class Gammaproteobacteria; order Enterobacterales; family Enterobacteriaceae; genus Leclercia; species Leclercia sp. LSNIH8. Next base: position 45,144 of record NZ_PQJY01000010.1, read on the forward strand.
CAGATCGACGCGATGGTTTTCATGGGTATTGACCCACGGCCAGCAGGCGATATCTGCGATGCTGTAGTGTTCACCCCCCAGCCACGGCGATTTTTCCAGACGTTTATTCAACACATTATAAAGCCGCTGCGTTTCGACCTGAAAACGTTCGATGGCATAGGCGATAGGCTGTGGCGCAGCATGGTTAAAGTGGTAGTTCTGACCAATCATCGGCCCCAGGCCGCCAACCTGCCAGAAGAGCCACTGCAGCGTGACGTGGCGTTCACGTAATTCCCCACTCAGCAGCTTGCCGGTTTTTTCAGCCAGATAGAGCAATATTTCGCCGGACTCAAACAGGCTCAGCGGGGTACCGCCATCCTCCGGATCGTGATCGACAATCGCCGGAATTTTATTGTTGGGGGAAATGGCGAGAAACTCGGGGCGGAACTGTTCGCCTTTGCTGATATTGACCGGCAGGATGCGGTAGTCCAGCTGGGCCTCTTCCAGAAAAAGAGTGATCTTATGCCCGTTGGGAGTAGGGGCGTAATAAAGGTCAATCATCGCAACTCCTGTCATAGCGCTTTTTTCTGCATAGAATTGAGTATAGGTGGTGATGATAAATCGTGAGTTTTCATCAAGTGACAGCCGGGACAGGAGGTTATATTTTGGATATCTCTCCATCACCTGAAACCTTATGAGGACGTTATGAGCCAACCTGCGATTACCCTGTGGTCAGATGCCGACTATTTTTCACCCTACGTGATGAGCGTGTACGTCGCGTTGGCCGAAAAGGGATTGCCCTTCGCCCTGAAGACCATCGACCTCAGCCGGGGAGAAAACCGGCAGCCGCAGTGGCAGGGCTACGGGCTGACCCGTCGCGTACCGGTGCTCGAGGTGGACGGGTTTGAACTCAGCGAATCCTCTGCGATTACCGAATATCTGGAAGAGTGTTTTGCGCCGCCGGAATGGGAGCGGATCTATCCGCTCGATCTGCAAAAACGCGCCCGCGCGCGCCAGATTCAGGCGTGGCTGCGCAGCGATCTGATGCCCATCCGTGAAGAGCGTTCTACCGATGTGGTGTTTGCCGGGGTGAAAAAACCGGCCCTGAGCGAAACTGCCCAGCGGACGGCAAGCCAGCTGATTGATACCGCCACCTCGCTGCTGGCCCACGGCAATCAGAATTTATTCGGGGAGTGGTGCATTGCGGATAGCGATCTGGCGCTGATGCTCAACCGCCTGGTGCTCAATGGTGACGACGTACCGCAGCAGCTGGTGGATTACGCCAGCTTCCAGTGGCAGCGCGCCTCAGTGCAGCGTTATGTGGCGCTTTCAGCGAAGCGGGCTGGCTGATAAGGCCTGCTGATTCAGGTATGATGGGGCGGCTTTTCACTACAAGGAGTCACTGATGAAGCTGATGTTTGCATCGGACATTCACGGCTCGCTACCGGCGACCGAAAAAGTGCTTTCGCTGTTTAACCAGAGCGGGGCGCAATGGCTGGTGATCCTCGGCGATGTGCTGAATCACGGCCCGCGCAACCCGCTTCCTGAAGGCTATGCGCCTGCTGAGGTTGCAGAGCGGCTAAACGCTTTTGCCTCGCGCATTATCGCCGTACGGGGCAACTGCGACAGCGAAGTCGACCAGATGTTACTGGACTTTCCCATCACCGCCCCGTGGCAGCAGATCTTGCTGGAGGACTGCCGTCTCTTTATCACCCACGGCCATCTGTTTGGTCCGGATAATCTGCCCGCGCTGAATGCTGGCGATGTACTGGTTTATGGTCATACTCATATTCCGGTAGCCGGGAAGAAGGGCGACATTATTCATTTCAACCCTGGCTCCGTCAGCCTGCCTAAAGGCGGGTTTCCACCCAGCTATGGGATGCTGGAAGAGGGCCATTTGTGCGTTATGACGCTGAATGACAGCCAGGTTATTGCAGAGTCCAGGATTAATCCGTAACTTACTCCTCAACAGTAAACGCGCCGTGAGAGCGCTTTAAAGAGAAGGTTTCCCGATGGTGGAGCAGAGTCATTTGGCAAGTACTGAGTGGGTAGATATAGTCAGCGAAGACAATGAAGTCATCGCCCAGGCGAGCCGCGAGCAGATGCGGGCGCAGCGCCTGCGCCATCGCGCAACCTATATCGTGGTGCATGATGGTATGGGCAACATTCTGGTGCAGCGCCGTACCGAAACGAAAGATTTCATGCCCGGCATGCTCGATGCAACGGCTGGCGGCGTGGTGCAGGCCGATGAGCTGTTACTTGACTCCGCCCGCCGAGAAGCGGAAGAGGAGCTGGGGATTGCCGGTGTGCCGTTTGCCGAACACGGTCAGTTCTATTTTGAAGACAGTCACTGCCGCGTCTGGGGAGGCCTCTTCAGCTGCGTCTCCCACGGTCCGTTTGCGCTGCAGGAAGAAGAGGTCAGCGAAGTGTTCTGGATGACCCCGGCGGAGATCACTGCCCGTTGCGATGACTTCACGCCTGATTCGTTAAAAGCGCTGGCGCTGTGGATGAGTCGTAACGCCAACAACGAACCGGCTAAGCAAGAAGAAGCGTAATTCTGATAATAAAAAAGGCGACCCTGGGGTCGCCTTTTTACGTTTGGCAGCAGCTTACTGCTGTGAAGCCTGGATCGCGGTCAGTGCGATGGTGTAGACGATATCGTCTACCAGCGCGCCACGAGACAGGTCGTTCACTGGCTTGCGCATACCCTGCAGCATCGGCCCGATGGAGATCAGGTCGGCAGAACGCTGTACCGCTTTGTAAGTGGTGTTACCGGTGTTCAGATCCGGGAAGATGAACACGGTAGCACGACCGGCAACCGGCGAGTTAGGCGCTTTGGATTTGGCCACGTCAGCCATTACTGCGGCGTCATACTGCAGCGGGCCATCGATAACCAGATCCGGGCGTTTTTCCTGCGCCAGGCGGGTGGCTTCACGTACTTTCTCTACGTCGCTACCTGCACCAGAGTTACCGGTAGAGTAGGAGAGCATCGCTACGCGCGGTTCGATACCGAAGGCAATCGCGGAGTCAGCGGACTGGATCGCAATTTCTGCCAGTTGTTCAGCGGTTGGATCCGGGTTGATCGCACAGTCACCGTAAACGTAAACCTGTTCCGGCAGCAGCATGAAGAACACGGAAGAGACCAGAGAGCTGCCTGGTGCAGTTTTGATCAGCTGCAGCGGCGGACGAATGGTGTTCGCGGTGGTGTGAACAGCACCGGAAACCAGACCGTCAACTTCGTCCTGTTCCAGCATCAGGGTACCGAGAACCACGTTGTCTTCCAGCTGTTCGCGGGCAACGGCTTCGGTCATGCCCTTGCTCTTACGCAGCTCAACCAGACGGGCAACATAGCTTTCGCGCACCACTTCTGGATCCACGATTTCGATACCCGCACCCAGCTCAACGCCCTGGGACGCTGCGACGCGGGTGATCTCATCCGGGTTACCCAGCAGCACACAGGTCGCGATACCGCGCTCGGCACAGATTGCTGCGGCTTTAACGGTACGTGGTTCATCACCTTCAGGCAGAACAACGCGTTTGCCCGCTTTACGCGCCAGCTCGGTCAGCTGGTAACGGAAGGCTGGTGGAGAGAGACGACGGCTGCGCTCGGAGGTCGCGGTCAGGGATTCAATCCAGTCAGGATTGATGCAACCGGCCACATATTCCTGCACTTTCTCGATACGCTGGTGGTCATCAGCTGGCACTTCCAGGTTGAAGCTCTGCAGGCTCAGGGAGGTCTGCCAGGTGTTGGTGTTCACCATGAAGACCGGCAGGCCGGTAGCAAATGCGCGTTCGCACAGTTTGCTGACGCGTGGGTCCATTTCATAGGCACCGGTCAGCAGGATCGCACCGATCTCCACGCCGTTCATCGCGGCCAGACAGGCTGCAACCAGCACGTCAGGACGGTCTGCAGAGGTCACTAGCAGGGAACCTGCACGGAAGTGCTCCAGCATGTGCGGAATGCTACGCGCACAGAAGGTTACGGACTTCACGCGACGGGTATTGATATCGCCTTCGTTCACGATGGTGGCGTTCAGGTGGCGCGCCATGTCGATAGCACGAGTGGCGATCAGATCGAAGCTCCACTGCACCGCGCCCAGCACTGGCAGCGGGCTGTATTCCTGCAGCTTAGCGGGATCGATTTTCACGATTTTCGCTTTGGAGGAGTCGTCGAAGATTTCGGACAGGTCAGGGCGGGTACGGCCTTGCTCATCAACCGGGGCGTTCAGTTTGTTCACAATCACGCCGGTGATGTTGCTGTTTTTTGCGCCGCCGAAGCTGCTGCGGGTCAGCTCAATACGCTCTTTCAGCTGTTCCGGGGTATCGGTACCCTGGGACATCACAAACACGATTTCCGCGTTCAGCGTCTTGGCGATTTCGAAGTTCAGAGACTGGGCAAACTGATGCTTGCGCGTCGGAACCAGGCCTTCTACCAGCACCACTTCCGCATCCTGGGCGTTAGCGTGGTAGTTAGCGATGATCTCTTCCATCAGCACATCTTTCTGGTTGCTGGAGAGCAGAGACTCAACGTGGCTCATCTTCAGCGGTTCAGCGGCTGGCAGGTTAGAGTTTGCACGAACAATTGTGGTGGTCTGGTCTGGTGCGTCGCCACCAGCACGTGGTTGAGCGATTGGCTTAAACACGCTCAGACGAACGCCTTTGCGTTCCATCGCACGGATCACACCGAGGCTGACGCTGGTCAGGCCTACGCTGGTTCCGGTCGGGATCAGCATAATAGTACGGGACACGATTTATCCTCTTTCGTTACCGCCGAAAACGGGCGGGCTTCAAAACAGCACCGCCAGCATTGCTGGCGGTGTGGAATCAGGCAGTCAGACGGCTCGCGTCTTGCGCGATAACCAGCTCTTCGTTGGTTGGGATAACCATTGCAAGCGTGGTGCCTTCTTTGTTGATGAAGCCAGACTTACCGAAGCGCGCGGCCAGGTTACGTTCATGGTCAACATCAAAGCCCAGCACGTCCAGTTTGCCCAGGGAGAGCTCGCGCACCATTGCCGCGTTCTCACCGATACCACCCGTGAAGACTACGCCATCCAGACGACCGTCCATCAGTGCAGTGTAAGAACCGATGTACTTGGCCAGACGGTGGCAGTAAACGTCCATTGCACGTTTAGCGTCTTCTTTCTCTGCGTAGTTGTCTTCAACGTAACGGCAGTCGCTGGTCACTTCGGTCAGACCCAGCAGGCCAGACTCTTTGGTCAGCATCTTGTTGATATCTTCTACGCTCATACCCAGGGTATCGTGCAGGTGGAAGATGATCGCCGGGTCGATATCACCGGAGCGAGTACCCATGACCAGGCCTTCCAGCGGGGTCAGACCCATAGAGGTATCAACACATTTGCCGTTACGGATAGCAGAAACGGAACCGCCGTTGCCCAGGTGGCAAGTGATGATGTTCACTTCTTCTACCGGCTTGTTCAGCATTTTTGCTGCTTCTTGCGTGACGTAGAAGTGGCTGGTGCCGTGTGCGCCATAGCGACGAACGCCGTGCTCTTTGTACAGTTTGTACGGCAGGGCATAGAGGTAAGACTCTTCCGGCATGGTCTGATGGAACGCGGTATCAAATACGGCCACGTTCTTGTCTTTCAGCTGCGGGAAGGCTTTCAGTGCTTCAGCGATACCGATCAGGTGAGCCGGGTTATGCAGCGGTGCAAAAGAGGCTGAGTCTTTGATGCCCTGAATAACGCTGTCATCAATGACCACAGATTTGGTGTACTTCTCGCCACCATGAACAATACGGTGACCGATTGCGGTCAGCTGAGCGGACAGTTCCGGTTTTTGTGCCAGGATAGTGTTAACGATAAAGTTCAGCGCTTCGCTGTGAGCGGCGCCTGCACCTAAAGCCGCTTCCTGTTTGCTGCCGTCCATTTTCCACTTCAGACGTGCTTCAGGAAGATGGAAACATTCGGCCAAACCAGAAAGGTACTCTTCACCGTTAAGCGCATCGATGATGGCGAATTTGAGGGAAGAGCTACCGCAGTTCAGAACCAGTACTAACTTACTCGACATGGAAGTACCTATTATTGATACGTGGCTAAAAAAACGTCAGTGAGTCCAGGATCGTAGCGCAAGATATCGCTGACATTTATGATTAACATCATGCCGGAAGGACATTCTGGCATCATGAAAAGAATACATATGATTTTATGCCATTTTGCGCATTTTTCCGGCAATGGCATAATATGCGATAATTTGACGAGTGAACGTTCCTCGTCTAAGGCCTTTGCAGGCCGGCACAGGATACCTGATACTGGGTAGCGCTGACAAAAGTTTTTGAACGTTGTCATGACCAGTTGTGGTTTTGCACGATTTTTTTAATCTTTATATGTGAAGTTGAGGTAAGCCATGTCGACACCCGAGCATCCATCCGTGAGCTTTTTTAGCCTTTTTCGCCGGGGGCAGCACTATGCAAAGACGTGGCCTCTGGAAAAGCGTCTGGCGCCCGTCTTTATTGAAAACCGCGTGATCCGCGCCACTCGTCACGCTATTCGCCTGATGCCGCCTCTCGCAGTCTTTACCCTGTGCTGGCAGATTGCGCTGGGCGGGCAGCTTGGCCCTGCCGTTGCTACCGCGCTGTTTGCCCTGAGCCTGCCGATGCAGGGGCTGTGGTGGCTTGGTAAACGCTCGGTCACACCGCTGCCGCCATCCGTGTTGTCCTGGTTCTATGAAGTACGCGGCAAATTGCAGGATGCCGGTCAGGCGCTCGCGCCGGTAGAGGGAAAACCCGATTATCAGGCGCTGGCGGATACGTTGAAGCGGGCATTTAAGCAACTTGATAAAACATTTCTTGATGACTTGTGATTGATCATCGAAACGATGATCAAAAGAAGGCACAGTAACCCACCGTTACCGTGTCTTTTTTTAAAGCTGCCATGCGCAACAGGAGTCGAAAGATGGAAATGACCCACGCTCAACGTCTGATTTTGTCCAATCAGTACAAAATGATGACTATGCTTGATCCCGACAACGCAGAGCGCTATCGCCGCTTGCAGACTATCGTCGAACGTGGCTTTGGTTTACAAATGCGCGAGCTGGATCGCGACTTTGGCGAACTGAAAGAAGAGACCTGCCGCCAGGTCATCGACATCATGGAGATGTACCACGCCCTGCATGTCTCCTGGACCAACCTGAAAGATGCCCAGACCATCGATGAACGTCGTGTCACCTTCCTGGGTTTTGATGCGGCCACCGAATCCCGTTACCTGAGCTATGTCCGCTTTATGGTCAATGTCGAAGGTCGCTATACCCATTTCGATGCCGGTACCCATGGCTTTAATGCCCAGACCCCAATGTGGGAAAAATATCAGCGCATGCTCAGCGTGTGGCACGCTTGCCCGCGCCAGTACCACCTGAGCAGCAACGAGATCCAACAAATTATTAATGCCTGACGGAGGTAGATGTGCAGTGTAAAGGTTTTCTGTTTGATCTGGACGGTACGCTGGTCGATTCGCTACCGGTTGTAGAACGCTCCTGGTGCCGTTGGGCCGACAGACATGGCATCGACCATCAGGACGTACTGAATTTTATCCATGGCAAACAGGCCATAACCTCTTTACGGCACTTTCTCCAGGGAAAAAGTGAAGCGGAAATTCAGGCGGAGTTCACCTGGCTTGAGCAGGTCGAGGCTACCGATACCGACGGTATCACCGCGCTGCCAGGGGCACAGGCGCTGCTCAGGCATCTGAATGAAGCGGGGATCCCCTGGGCTATCGTCACCTCCGGTTCGGTTCCTGTAGCCCATGCGCGCCATAAAGCGGCAGGCCTGCCGTTGCCGGAAGTCTTTATCACCGCGGAGCGGGTCAAGCGCGGCAAGCCAGAGCCCGATGCCTTTTTACTGGGCGCGGAGCTGCTGGGGCTGGCGCCTGAAGAGTGTGTGGTGGTAGAAGATGCCGCAGCCGGCGTGCTGGCGGGCCTCAATGCCGGAAGCCACGTCATTGCCGTCAATGTCCCCGCTAACTCGCCGCGTCTGGATGAGGCGGATTTTGTGCTCACCACGCTGGAGGCACTCGCCGTCAGCCGTGAGCCCGACGGGAATGTAACAGTCACCCGGAAAATGTAATCACATGATTTAGCCCCACATTGTTGGGGCTTTTTTATGGCACTATCTGATGCACTCTTTTCTGACAAGGATCTGTTGTGAACGGTGAACTTATCTGGGTGTTAAGCCTGCTTCTTATCGCCATTATTCTTTTTGCAACCGGCAAAATCCGCATGGATGCCGTGGCGCTGCTGGTGATCGTCGCTTTTGTGCTGAGCGGCACCTTAACCCTCCCGGAAGCCTTTTCCGGCTTTAGCGATCCCAACGTGATTCTGATTGCCGCCCTGTTTATTATCGGCGACGGCCTGGTGCGGACCGGCGTGGCAACCAGTATGGGCTCGTGGCTGGTGAGTGTGGCGGGCAACAGCGAGACCAAAATGCTGGTCTTTTTGATGCTCACCGTGGCTGGACTCGGGGCCTTTATGAGCTCCACCGGGGTGGTGGCTATCTTCATACCGGTGGTGTTGAGCGTCTCCATGCGCATGCAGATTTCGCCGTCGCGCCTGATGATGCCGCTGAGCTTTGCCGGGCTGATCAGCGGCATGATGACGCTGGTGGCGACTCCGCCGAACCTGGTGGTCAACAGTGAACTGTTGCGTGAAGGCCTGGACGGTTTCAGCTTCTTCAGCGTGACGCCGCTGGGACTGGTTATCCTGGTGATGGGCATTGTCTATATGCTGTTAACCCGCTTTGCCCTGAAAAGCGAAAAGCAGGATAAAACTCGCGACGGCTGGAAGCGCCGCACGTTTCGCGATCTGATCAAAGAGTATCGCCTCACCGGGCGCGCGCGCCGTCTGGCGATCCGCCCCGGTTCACCGCTGATTGGGCAACGCCTGGACGATTTGAAACTCCGCGAACGCTACGGGGCCAACGTCATCGGCGTGGAGCGCTGGCGCCGTTTTCGTCGGGTTATCGTTAACGTAAATGGTGTATCGGAGTTTCGCGCCCGGGATGTGTTGCTTATTGATATGTCTTCGGCAGAGGTCGATCTGCGCGAATTTTGCAGCGAGCAGCTGCTGGAGCCGATGGTCCTGCGCGGGGAGTACTTCTCCGATCAGGCGCTGGATGTGGGGATGGCCGAGGTCTCGCTGATCCCTGAGTCGGAGCTGCTCGGCAAAACCATTCGTGAAATCGGCTTTCGTACCCGGTACGGTCTGAACGTGGTGGGGTTAAAGCGCGACGGCGAGGCGATGGATGGCTCGGTGGTGGATGAGCCTCTGGAGCTGGGGGACATCTTCCTGGTCGTGGGTAACTGGAAGCTGATTACCCAGCTGGGGCAGAGAGGGCGAGACTTTGTGGTGCTCAACCTGCCTGTTGAGGTCAGCGATGCATCCCCGGCCCACAGCCAGGCACCGCACGCCATTTTTTGTCTGGTGCTGATGGTCGCCCTGATGCTGACCGACGAAATCCCTAATCCAGTGGCGGCGATCATCGCCTGTCTGCTGATGGGGAAATTCCGCTGTATCGACGCTGAAAGCGCTTACAAAGCGATTCACTGGCCGAGCATCATTTTGATCGTCGGCATGATGCCCTTTGCGCTGGCGCTGCAAAAAACCGGCGGTGTCGATTTAGTGGTGAAAGGACTGATGGAGTTGGGCGGCGGCTATGGCCCTTACATGATGCTGATGTGCCTGTTTGTTATGTGCGCCACGATCGGGCTGTTTATCTCCAACACTGCAACTGCCGTGTTGATGGCGCCTATTGCGCTGGCGATGGCGAAATCGATGGGAGTCTCACCTTATCCGTTTGCCATGATGGTGGCGATGGCCGCTTCCGCGGCGTTTATGACGCCGGTGTCGTCACCGGTTAACACTCTGGTGCTGGGGCCGGGAAGATACAGCTTCAGCGACTTCGTGAAGCTTGGCGTGCCCTTCACGATCCTGGTGATGGTGGTGTGTGTAGTGATGATCCCGGTGTTGTTCCCGTTCTGACAGTTTTGCCCGGCGGCGCTACGCTTGCTGCCTGGAAACCGTAGGCCCGGTAAGCGAAGCGCCGCCGGGCATAACTCACAACGGTGAATCCTGACTGATCTCATCCAGCGAGAGCTGGAAGCTCGGGACAAACACCTCCATGAAGTAGTCCATCTCCTCGCTACGGCGCGCTTCGAGCGTCTTCTCCAGACGCGTTTTCGCCAGTAAAAACTCGTGATTACCGGCAGAGAGCTCTTCCAGACACTTCAGGTAGGCGCAGAGCGCATCGGCCTGCTTCACAATGAAATGCTCCTCTTCGCTGTAGCTCTGCTCGTCTATTAACGGGGCAAAGATATCGCGAAGCTCGTCCGGCACCATGTCGACCAGCTTCTGCTGGGCGATTTTTTCAATCGCCTTGTACTCCTGGGCGATTTGCGAGTTGAAGTATTTCACTGGCGTGGGCAGATCGCCCGTCAGCACTTCTGAAGCATCGTGGTACATCGCCAGCAGTGCGATACGTTCGGCGTTTAGCTGACCATTGAACTTACGGTTTTTGATGGCGGCCAGCGCGTGAGCGACCATCGCCACCTGCAGGCTGTGTTCGGAAACGTTCTCGGTGCGCACATTGCGCATCAGCGGCCAGCGGTTGATCAGTTTCAGTCGGGAAAGATGGGCGAAGAAATGACTCTGACTCATAAGTTACCTTAAATCTGCACAGCGACAGGTTTCATTGTGAGGGGAGGGGCGGTGAGATGCAAATCGGGCTGCCAGTGGCAGCCCGAGAGTTGTTTACTGATGGTATCCGCCGAGGAAGCGTCCAAACCGGGTGATGGCCATTTCCAGCTCATCTTCACGCGGCAGCGTTACGATACGCACATGGTCCGGCCACGGCCAGTTAAATGCCGTTCCCTGTACCAGCAACACTTTTTCCTGCAGCAGGAAGTCGAGCACCATCTTCTGATCGTCAAAGATGTTGAAGCGTTTGATATCGATTTTCGGGAACATATAGAGGGCGCCGTTTGGCTTCACGCAGGAGACGCCCGGAATATCGTTGATCAGCTCCCACGCGCGTTGACGCTGCTCATACAGACGCCCGCCCGGCACGATAAATTCGCTGATGCTCTGATAGCCACCCAGCGCGGTCTGGATCGCATGCTGCGCAGGGACGTTGGCACACAGACGCATGGAGGCCAGCATCTCCAGCCCTTCGATATAGCCTCTGGCGTGTTTCTTCGGCCCGTTCAGCACCATCCAGCCCTGGCGGAAGCCCGCAACACGATAGGTCTTTGACAGGCCGTTAAAGGTAACGGTCAGCAGATCCGGCGCCAGCGCGGCAATAGAGTGGTGCTGCGCTGCGTCATACAGAATTTTGTCGTAGATCTCATCCGCGAAAATGATCAGGTTATGCTGGCGGGCCAGCTCGACGATCTCCAGCAGCAGCTCTTTGGAATAGACGGCGCCGGTGGGGTTGTTCGGGTTGATGATGACGATGCCGCGGGTGCGCGGCGTAATTTTGGCACGAATATCATCCAGATCCGGGAACCAGTCAGCCGATTCGTCACACAGGTAGTGCACCGCTTTACCGCTGGAGAGAGAGACCGCTGCGGTCCAGAGCGGGTAGTCCGGAGCCGGAACCAGCATTTCGTCACCGCTGTTCAGCAGGGCCTGCATCGCCTGGACAATCAGCTCGGAAACACCGTTACCAATATAGATATCTTCTACAGTCACATCGCGCATACCCTGCGCCTGATAGTGCTGCATGATGGCTTTACGCGCAGAGTAGAGACCTTTGGAGTCGCTGTAGCCTTGCGCCGTCGGCAGGTTGCGAATCACATCAACCAGAATTTCATCCGGTGCATCAAAACCAAATGGCGCCGGGTTGCCGATATTGAGCTTAAGTACTTTATTACCTTCTTCTTCGAGGCGCTTTGCCTCTTTAAGAACCGGGCCACGAATGTCATAACAAACGTTATCTAACTTGCTGGATTTTTCGATGGGCGACATGAATCTTTGACCTTTTCACTGTTATTGCGACGTCCTGCCGTGGAGTCAGCACGAAACAATGTACTCCTCGAACGCCCGATTTTGAAGCGTTGGCAGAAGAAGATTTTGTGCATTGCTGACGGTTTGCTCTGAATCTTTTAACTATTTTTAAAGGGGTTAATCACTTTATTGTGTGTATTTTGGGGGATTGCTGGTGTTTTGTCCTGTTGCGGGTGTTTTTATATGGATTTTACGCTGTAAAAAAGGCGTGAATTGAGCGGCTTACGCTGGCGGTGCTACAGTTTACTGTAGTGATTTTTCGTAAAAGCTGAATGAAACTCACTGCTATTCGCTTTCCTGCCTTTTTATATTAACGTTGCTCATGTGAAATTAATGTTAAGTATTATTAATCATTAAGTCCGGTTTCAATTATTGTTTATTTCTAAATAAAGACGAAATCGCAACTTTCGTTAATATAAATAAAATTAGTTTAGCTAGTTACCATTCAGGTTAAATCAAAGGACTTGCAATAAGGCTTATAAAGAAAAAGGTTTTAGGGTAAGATGTATGCCGGGTTTAGCGATGAAAGATAACAGGTCACAGCAGGCCTTGATGCCTGGACCTTTAATAGTTTATTGTAATTGCTAGAATTATCTCTGCCTTGAGAAGTTAAGCGATACCATTGCCGCTCAACCTGTACTGCGATAAAGTTGACGTTGGATATGCATCTTCTTTAATCGAATTTACATCATCCGGCAAATACCTATATATCTCGAACGATTTTGAGAATAAAAATAACGTCAGATAAGTTGTTTCTGACCACTGATATAACCAGCAAAATTACATTATGCAGGCCCCTGCCAGACCGGGACGTCAGCGGATTTCGTTCAGAAGGAACTGTATTACTTTTACGCACACAGCTTAAACCCGGGGCAGCTCCGTACGAGCAACCTGTAAGTGAAAAGATATGATTAATGCAAATCGTCCGATACTGAATCTCGACCTCGATCTGCTGAGAACCTTTGTGGCGGTCGCCGATCTGAACACCTTTGCTGCTGCGGCGGCGGCAGTTTGCCGTACCCAGTCCGCAGTGAGCCAACAAATGCAACGACTGGAGCAACTGGTCGGTAAAGAGCTTTTTGCCCGTCATGGTCGCAATAAGCTGTTAACGGAGCATGGTATTCAGCTCCTGGGTTACGCCAGAAAAATTCTGCGCTTCAATGATGAAGCATGTTCATCATTAATGTTTAGCAACCTGCAGGGTGTCTTAACATTAGGCGCCTCTGATGAGTCGGCCGATACCATTCTGCCGTTCCTGCTCAACCGCATCAGTTCGGTTTACCCGAAACTTGCTCTTGATGTCAGAGTGAAACGCAACGCCTTTATGGTTGATATGTTGCAGGAGCAGGAGGTCGATCTGGTGGTCACCACCCATCGTACCAGCCAGTTCGAATGTCTGACGCTACGCACCTCGCCGACACACTGGTACTGCGCCGCCGAGTTCACGTTGCAGCGCGGCGAGCCGGTGCCGTTAGTCCTGCTGGACGATCCCAGCCCGTTCCGCGACGTTGTGCTGGCTACGCTCAACGCCGCCAATGTGCCATGGCGCCTGGCCTATGTTGCCTCCACGCTGCCTGCGATCCGCGCCGCGGTAAAAGCAGGGCTCGGCGTAACGGCTCGTCCGGTTGAGATGATGAGCCCCGATTTGCGTGTGTTAGGCAAAGCGGATGGATTGCCCGCGCTGCCGGATACGGAATATCTGTTGTGTCATAATCCGGCCAGTAACAACGAGCTTGCGCAGACCATCTTTAGCGCCATGGATGATTACCATAACCCCTGGCAGTACAATACTGTTACTCAACAAGGAGGGGATGACTCGGTAATCATTGAAAGCGATTTCGAGTAAACGAATCCCTAATAATCTGATAACAATTCGCTCAGACGATGACGAACCACTGCCGCTGCCTCTGCGCACAGTGGTTCTTTTTTTGCATGGGCACCAGAGGGGTTTGACTTAAGTCATTGCCAATTTTCTGTTTTATCAATCTGATAGATATCCTGCCTTTCTCTAAAATCCCGCTATACTTGTTCTTTCTAATGTCAATGGGCATGTTAAAAAAGCAGCAAAGATGTTGCCGTTTTTTTGATTGAATTAACAAAAGCGTGTCACAGATCAAGAAAATACTCCTCTTTGGGGGGAGGAATCGACGGCAATTCCTGTCAAAATAGGCGGGTAATCTTTGTATTAGTACATTACGGACACGATTCAACACCCCCACGCAGGTACGCGCCTCACATTTAATGAGGGTTAAGGGCATTAAATGTTAATGAAGTTCGATCAATGTAATTTAATGTGAAGAAACTTTTGTTAAAGTTGACAAAAGGTTATAGAAAGGAGTAAAAAACCACATCATTTTGCTGTCTATGTCTCATTTTCGACAGTTAGTGTACGGTTATTTGTTCCTCCCCATGAATCGATGTGATGCCCATCTGCCAGTAAGAGCAGTGTTCCAGGTATCACTTTTGATGAGTAAGCAATGAGTATGTCAACATCCACAGAAGTCATCGCTCATCACTGGGCATTCGCAATCTTTCTTATCGTTGCCATTGGCCTGTGCTGCCTGATGCTAGTCGGCGGCTGGTTCCTGGGCGGTCGCGCCCGCGCAAGGCACAAAAACACGCCATTCGAATCGGGTATCGATTCGGTAGGTACCGCGCGTTTACGCCTGTCTGCCAAGTTCTATCTGGTAGCCATGTTCTTCGTCATTTTCGACGTGGAAGCGCTTTACCTGTTCGCATGGTCGACCTCCATTCGTGAGAGTGGCTGGGTAGGCTTTGTCGAGGCCGCAATTTTCATTTTAGTGTTACTGGCCGGTCTGGTTTATCTGGTGCGTATTGGCGCGCTGGACTGGACACCTGCACGTTCACGCCGTGAACGTATCAACCCGGAAAACAGTATCCCTAATCGTCAGCAGTAACAGCGAGGCAATAAGATGGATTATACGCTCACCCGCATAGATCCTAACGGTGAGAATGACCGTTACCCCCTGCAAAAGCAGGAGATCGTAACCGACCCCCTGGAGCAAGAAGTCAACAAAAGCGTGTACATGGGCAAGCTCGAGCATGCCATGCACGATATGGTCAACTGGGGTCGTAAGAACTCCATCTGGCCATACAACTTTGGCCTTTCTTGCTGCTACGTTGAAATGGTGACGTCATTCACTGCGGTGCATGACGTTGCGCGTTTTGGTGCAGAAGTACTGCGTGCATCTCCGCGTCAGGCTGACCTGATGGTGGTAGCGGGCACCTGCTTTACCAAAATGGCACCGGTCATTCAGCGTCTGTACGACCAGATGCTCGAGCCGAAATGGGTTATCTCCATGGGCGCTTGTGCCAACTCTGGCGGCATGTACGACATCTATTCCGTCGTACAAGGTGTAGATAAGTTTATCCCGGTTGACGTGTATATCCCGGGCTGCCCACCGCGTCCGGAAGCCTACATGCAGGCGCTGATGCTGTTGCAGGAGTCGATTGGCAAAGAACGCCGCCCGCTCTCCTGGGTTGTGGGTGACCAGGGCGTGTACCGCGCTAACATGCAGTCTGAGCGCGAGCGTAAACGCGGTGAACGTATCGCAGTGACCAATCTGCGGACACCAGACGAAATTTAATTTGCGCCTGTGGGCATGGAGATAACCTTCGCATATCACTATTCAAATAGCGCGAAGCCACGCCCGACAGTCACCACGGACCTTTTGCAATGGTGAACACTATGACCGACTTAACCGCGCAAGACGCCGCCTGGCAAACACGGGATCATCTGGATGACCCGGTCATCGGCGAACTGCGCAACCGTTTTGGGCCGGATGCCTTTACTGTTCAGGCCACCCGCACCGGGGTACCCGTTGTTTGGGTGAAGCGTGAGCAGTTACTGGAAGTGGTTGATTTCCTCAAGAAATTGCCTAAACCTTACGTCATGCTGTTTGACTTACACGGCATGGACGAACGTCTGCGTACTCACCGCCAGGGTTTACCCGCGGCGGATTTTTCCGTTTTCTACCACCTGATCTCAATAGACCGCAACACGGATATCATGCTCAAGGTGGCATTGTCTGAAAACGACATGCATCTGCCGACGATCACCAAACTCTTCCCGAACGCTAACTGGTATGAGCGTGAAACCTGGGAAATGTTTGGCATGACCTTCGATGGCCACCCGCATCTGACGCGCATTATGATGCCGCAGACCTGGACCGGCCACCCGCTGCGTAAAGATTACCCGGCGCGCGCCACCGAATTCGACCCGTTTGAGCTGACCAAAGCCAAGCAGGATCTGGAGATGGAAGCGCTGACCTTCAAGCCGGAAGACTGGGGCATGAAGCGCAGCACCGACAACGAGGACTTCATGTTCCTCAACCTCGGTCCAAACCACCCGTCTGCGCACGGTGCGTTCCGTATTATTCTGCAGCTTGATGGTGAAGAGATCGTCGACTGCGTGCCAGACATCGGCTACCACCACCGTGGCGCTGAGAAGATGGGTGAGCGTCAATCCTGGCACAGCTACATTCCGTACACCGACCGTATCGAGTACCTCGGCGGCTGTGTGAATGAAATGCCGTACGTGCTGGCCGTTGAGAAACTGGCAGGCATCACCGTGCCGGATCGCGTTAACGTGATTCGCGTCATGCTGTCTGAACTGTTCCGTATCAACAGCCACCTGCTCTACATCTCCACCTTCATTCAGGACGTCGGCGCGATGACCCCGGTCTTCTTCGCCTTTACCGACCGTCAGAAGATTTACGATCTGGTGGAAGCGATCACCGGTTTCCGTATGCACCCGGCCTGGTTCCGTATTGGCGGCGTCGCGCATGACCTGCCGCGCGGCTGGGATCGCCTGCTGCGTGAGTTCCTCGACTGGATGCCGAAGCGTCTGGCCTCTTACGAGAAAGCCGCGCTGCGTAACTCCATCCTGAAGGGCCGTTCCCAGGGCGTTGCTGCCTACGGTGCGAAAGAGGCGCTGGAGTGGGGCACCACCGGTGCTGGCCTGCGCGCCACCGGTATCGATTTCGACGTGCGTAAAGCCCGTCCTTACTCCGGCTATGAAAACTTCGACTTTGAAGTCCCGGTTGGCGGCGGTGTTTCCGACTGCTACACCCGCGTGATGCTGAAAGTGGAAGAGCTGCGCCAGAGCCTGCGCATCCTTGAGCAGTGCCTCAACAACATGCCGGAAGGCCCGTTCAAGGCGGATCACCCGCTGACCACGCCGCCACCGAAAGAGCGCACGCTGCAGCATATCGAAACCCTGATCACGCACTTCCTGCAGGTTTCCTGGGGCCCGGTCATGCCGGCACAAGAATCCTTCCAGATGATCGAAGCGACCAAGGGTATCAACAGTTACTACCTGACCAGCGACGGCAGCACCATGAGCTACCGTACCCGTGTACGTACGCCAAGCTTCCCGCACCTGCAGCAGATCCCGTCAGCCATTCGCGGCAGTCTGGTCTCTGACCTGATTGTGTATCTGGGTAGTATCGATTTTGTTATGTCAGATGTGGACCGCTAATTATGCACGAGAATCAACAACCACAAACCGAGGCTTTTGAGCTGAGTGAAGCAGAGCGTGCCGCCATTGAGCACGAGATGCACCACTACGAAGACCCGCGTGCGGCGTCCATTGAAGCGCTGAAAATCGTACAGAAACAGCGTGGTTGGGTGCCGGATGGCGCGATCTATGAGATCGCAAAAGTGCTGGGTATTCCGGCGAGTGACGTCGAAGGCGTGGCTACGTTCTACAGCCAGATCTTCCGTCAGCCGGTAGGCCGTCACGTGATCCGCTACTGCGACAGCGTGGTATGCCATATCACTGGTTATCAGGGCATTCAGGCTGCGATTGAGAAGAAGCTCAATATCAAGCCGGGCCAGACCACCTTTGACGGTCGTTTTACCCTGCTGCCAACCTGCTGCTTGGGTAACTGCGACAAGGGGCCGACCATGATGATTGATGAGGACACTCACAGTTATCTGACGCCGGAAGCCATTCCTGACCTGCTGGAGCAGTACAAATGAAAACTGTAATTCGTACTGCTGAGACACATCCGCTGACCTGGCGTCTGCGTGATGACAAACAGCCGGTATGGCTCGAAGAGTACCAGAGTAAAAACGGTTATGCCGGGGCGCGTAAAGCCCTCTCCGGCATGGCGCCGGATGAGATCGTTAACGCGGTTAAAGACGCTGGCCTGAAAGGGCGCGGCGGCGCAGGCTTTTCCACCGGTCTGAAGTGGAGCCTGATGCCAAAAGACGAATCCATGAACATCCGTTACCTGCTGTGTAACGCCGATGAGATGGAGCCGGGCACCTATAAAGACCGCCTGCTGATGGAGCAGCTGCCGCACCTGCTGGTGGAAGGCATGCTGATCTCCGCCTTCGCCCTGAAAGCCTATCGCGGCTACATCTTCCTGCGCGGGGAGTACATCGAAGCGGCAGAGAACCTGCGTCGCGCGATTGCCGAAGCCACTGAAGCGGGTCTGCTGGGCAAAAATATTCTTGGCACCGGTTTCGACTTCGAACTGTTCGTGCATACCGGGGCAGGGCGTTATATCTGCGGGGAAGAGACCGCGCTGATTAACTCCCTGGAAGGCCGTCGCGCCAACCCGCGTTCTAAGCCGCCATTCCCGGCCAGCTCCGGCGTGTGGGGTAAACCGACCTGCGTAAACAACGTCGAAACCCTGTGTAACGTCCCGGCGATCCTCGCCAACGGCGTGGAGTGGTATCAGGGCATCTCTAAAAGTAAGGATGCCGGTACCAAGCTGATGGGCTTCTCCGGTCGCGTGAAGAACCCTGGCGTCTGGGAACTGCCATTTGGCACCACCGCACGTGAGATTCTGGAAGATTACGCCGGCGGCATGCGCGATGGTCTGAAATTCAAAGCCTGGCAGCCGGGTGGGGCAGGGACTGACTTCCTGACCGAAGCCCACCTCGACCTGCCGATGGAATTCGAAAGCATTGGCAAAGCAGGCAGCCGTCTGGGTACGGCGCTGGCGATGGCCGTCGACCACGAGATTGGCATGGTATCGCTGGTGCGTAACCTGGAAGAGTTCTTCGCCCGCGAGTCCTGCGGCTGGTGTACACCGTGCCGTGACGGTCTGCCGTGGAGCGTGAAGATCCTGCGTGCTATTGAGCGTGGCGAAGGCCAGCCTGGCGATATCGAGACACTTGAGCAACTGTGTCGATTCCTGGGTCCAGGTAAAACCTTCTGTGCGCATGCGCCAGGTGCGGTCGAGCCGCTGCAAAGCGCGATTAAATATTTCCGCGACGAATTCGAAGCAGGCATCAAGCAGCCGTTCAGCAATACCCATTCAATCAATGGTATTCAGCCGAACCTGCTGAAAGCGCGCTGGTAATTCCTTACGCAAAATCATTCAGTCTGCGTCAAGGCGGCGACTGAGTGAGGACCAGGAGCTTACATCAGTAAGTGACTGGTGTGAGCGAGGGAAGCCAACGCAGAGGCAGCCTGAAGGATGAAGCGTAAAAAGAATTTTGATTAACGCTCGATTTATTCGAGACAACTGGAAGCATGCTAATGGCTACGATTCATGTAGACGGCAAAGAATATGAGGTCAACGGGGCGGACAACCTGCTGGAAGCTTGTCTGTCTCTCGGCCTTGATATTCCGTATTTTTGCTGGCATCCGGCGCTGGGCAGCGTCGGTGCTTGCCGCCAGTGTGCGGTGAAGCAATATCAAAACGCGGAAGACACGCGTGGTCGCCTGGTAATGTCCTGTATGACGCCAGCCGCCGAAGGCACATTTATTTCTATCGACGATCTGGAAGCGAAACAGTTCCGCGAAAGCGTGGTGGAGTGGTTGATGACCAACCACCCGCACGACTGTCCGGTCTGTGAAGAGGGCGGTAACTGCCACCTTCAGGATATGACCGTCATGACCGGTCACAGCTTCCGTCGCTATCGCTTTACCAAGCGTACCCACCGTAACCAGGATCTGGGGCCGTTCATCTCTCACGAAATGAACCGCTGCATCGCCTGCTACCGCTGCGTGCGTTACTACAAAGACTACGCGGATGGTCAGGATCTGGGCGTTTATGGCGCGCATGACAACGTCTACTTCGGTCGTCCGGAAGACGGTACGCTTGAGAGTGAATTCTCCGGTAACCTGGTAGAGATCTGCCCGACTGGTGTGTTCACCGACAAAACCCACTCCGAGCGTTACAACCGTAAGTGGGACATGCAGTTTGCGCCAAGCATCTGCCAGCAGTGTTCGCTGGGCTGTAACACCAGCCCGGGTGAACGTTACGGCGAACTGCGTCGTATCGAAAACCGTTACAACGGTACCGTGAACCACTACTTCCTCTGCGACCGCGGTCGTTTCGGCTATGGCTATGTGAACCTGAAAGACCGTCCCCGTCGTCCGGTTCAACGCCGTGGCGACGACGTCATTACCCTGAACGCTGAACAGGCGATGCAGGGCGCGGCAGACATTCTGCGCCAGTCGAAGAAAGTGATCGGTATCGGCTCCCCGCGCGCCAGCATCGAAAGCAACTTCGCGCTGCGCGAGCTGGTGGGTGCGGATAACTTCTACACCGGTATCGCCCAGGGCGAGCAGGAACGTCTGCAGCTGGTGCTGAAAGTGCTGCGCGAAGGCGGTATCCATACCCCGGCGCTGCGCGAAATCGAATCCTATGATGCGGTACTGGTATTGGGCGAAGATTTGACCCAGACCGGCGCTCGCGCAGCCCTGGCGGTTCGTCAGGCGGTGAAAGGGAAAGCGCGTGAAATGGCAGCGGCACAGAAAGTGGCTGACTGGCAGATCGCGGCTATTCTCAACATCGGCCAGCGCGCGAAGCATCCGCTGTTCGTGACCAACGTTGATGACACCCGTCTGGATGACATCGCCGCCTGGACCTACCGCGCGCCGGTGGAAGATCAGGCCCGTCTCGGCTTTGCTATTGCTAACGGCCTCGACAGCAGTGCCCCGGCCGTTGAACTGGATCGCGATCTGCAGAACAAAGTTGACGTGATCGTGCAGGCGCTGGCCGGTGCGAAGAAACCCCTGATTATCTCCGGTACCAACGCTGGCAGCAGCGAGATCATTCAGGCGGCAGCGAACGTGGCCAAAGCGCTGAAAGGCCGTGGCGCCGACGTTGGCGTGACCATGATTGCCCGTGCGGTAAACAGCATTGGTCTGGGTATGATCGGCGGCGGCTCTCTGGAAGAGGCGCTGAGCGAGCTGGAATCTGGCTCTGCGGATGCCGTTGTCGTACTTGAAAACGATCTCCACCGCCATGCTTCTGCCGCACGCGTAGACGCTGCGCTTTCTAAGGCGCCGCTGGTGATGGTTATCGACCATCAGCGCACCGCCATTATGGACAAAGCGCACCTGGTGCTCTCTGCGGCAAGCTTCGCGGAAAGCGACGGGACGGTGATTAACAACGAAGGCCGCGCCCAGCGCTTCTTCCAGGTTTATGACCCGGCCTACTACGACAACACCACCCTGATGCTGGAAAGCTGGCGCTGGCTGCACTCCCTGCACAGCACCGTGCTGAGCCGTGAGGTGGACTGGACGCAACTCGACCACGTGATCGACGCCGTTATTGAAAAGCTGCCGCAGCTGGCAGGCATCAAAGATGCGGCGCCGGAAGCGAGTTTCCGTATTCGCGGCCAGAAACTGGCGCGTGAACCGCATCGCTACAGTGGCCGTACTGCAATGCGCGCCAACATCAGCGTACACGAACCGCGTCAGCCGCAGGATAAAGACACCATGTTCGCCTTCTCGATGGAAGGGAACAACCAGCCGTCTGCGCCACGTTCGCAGATCCCATTCGCATGGGCGCCAGGCTGGAACTCCCCGCAGGCATGGAACAAATTCCAGGCTGAAGTGGGTGGTTCCCTGCGCCACGGCGATCCGGGCGTACGCCTGATTGAAGCCAGCGAAACCGGTCTGGCGTTCTTCTCCACCGTTCCGGCACGCTTCCAGGCAGAAGAAGGCAACTGGCGTATTGCGCCGTACTACCATCTGTTTGGTAGCGACGAGCTGTCACAGCGTTCCCCGGTCTTCCAGACCCGTATGCCGCAGCCGTACATCAAGCTCAACCCGGCGGATGCCGCGAAGCTTGGCGTCAACGCAGGCGCGAACATCAGCTTTAGCTATGAAGGCCAGACAATCAGCCTGCCGCTGATTATCTCTGAAGGTCTGACAGCAGGGCAGGTGGGTCTGCCGATGGGTATGCCTGGCATTGCCCCGGTGCTGGCCGGCGCGCGTCTTGATAACCTGCAGGAGGCAAAAGCATGAGTTGGTTAACGCCTGATCTTATCGACATCCTGCTGAACATCCTGAAAGCGGTTGTTATCCTGCTGGTGGTGGTCACCTGCGGTGCGTTCATGAGCTTCGGTGAACGTCGTCTGCTCGGTCTGTTCCAGAACCGTTACGGACCGAACCGCGTGGGCTGGGGTGGTTCACTCCAGCTGGTCGCGGACATGATCAAGATGTTCTTTAAAGAGGACTGGATCCCACGCTTCTCGGATCGCGTGATCTTTACTCTGGCACCGATGATCGCCTTTACCTCGCTGCTGCTGGCGTTTGCTATCGTTCCGGTCAGCCCGACCTGGGTGGTGGCTGACCTGAACATCGGCATTCTGTTCTTCCTGATGATGGCAGGTCTCGCGGTTTACGCGGTGCTGTTCGCAGGCTGGTCCAGTAACAACAAATACTCCCTGCTGGGTGCGATGCGTGCTTCCGCGCAGACGCTCAGCTACGAAGTGTTCCTGGGTCTCTCCCTGATGGGCGTGGTGGCGCAGGCCGGTTCATTCAACATGACCGACATCGTCAACAACCAGGCCGACATCTGGAACGTCATCCCGCAGTTCTTTGGTTTTGTTACCTTTGCTATCGCGGGCGTGGCGGTGTGTCACCGTCACCCGTTTGACCAGCCAGAAGCCGAGCAGGAACTGGCCGACGGTTACCACATTGAATATTCCGGTATGAAGTTCGGTCTGTTCTTCGTGGGCGAGTACATCGGTATCGTCACCATTTCCGCGCTGATGGTCACGCTGTTCTTTGGTGGCTGGCATGGCCCGTTCTTACCGCCGTTCATCTGGTTCGCGCTGAAAACCGCGTTCTTCATGATGATGTTCATTTTGATTCGCGCTGCATTACCACGTCCGCGTTATGACCAGGTAATGTCCTTCGGCTGGAAAGTGTGCCTGCCGCTGACGCTCGTCAACTTGTTGGTAACGGCGGCTGTCATTCTCTGGCAGCAGCCATAAGGGGCTTTGAGATCATGACCTTGAAAGAATTATTGGTAGGCTTTGGCACCCAGGTACGCAGTATCTGGATGATCGGCCTGCACGCGTTTTCTAAACGCGAAACCCGGATGTATCCGGAAGAACCGGTATATCTGCCGCCGCGCTACCGTGGCCGTATCGTGCTGACGCGCGATCCGGACGGTTCGGAGCGCTGCGTTGCCTGTAACCTGTGTGCGGTAGCCTGTCCGGTTGGCTGTATCTCTCTGCAGAAAGCAGAGACGGTGGACGGTCGCTGGTACCCGGAGTTCTTCCGCATCAACTTCTCACGCTGCATCTTCTGCGGCCTGTGTGAAGAAGCGTGCCCGACCACGGCGATTCAGTTGACCCCCGATTTCGAACTGGGTGAATTCAAACGTCAGGATCTGGTGTACGAGAAAGAGGATCTGCTGATTTCCGGTCCGGGCAAATACCCGGAATATAACTTCTACCGGATGGCGGGTATGGCAATCGACGGCAAAGATAAGGGCGAAGCAGAGAACGAAGCCAAGCCTATCGACGTCAAGAGCCTGTTACCGTAAGGAGAGGGGCAATGGAATTCGCTTTTTATATCTGTGGCCTGATCGCCATCCTGGCTACGCTGCGAGTGATTACGCACACCAACCCGGTGCATGCGCTGCTCTATTTAATCATTTCGCTGCTGGCTATTTCCGGGGTGTTCTTTGCGCTGGGCGCACACTTTGCCGGTGCGCTTGAAATCATCGTTTACGCCGGGGCCATCATGGTTCTGTTCGTCTTCGTGGTGATGATGCTGAACCTGGGCGGCTCTGAAATTGAGCAGGAACGTCAGTGGCTGCAACCGCAGGTGTGGATTGGCCCGGCAATTCTGTCGGCCATCATGCTTGCGGTGATCGTTTATGCCATTCTGGGTGTGAACGACCAGGGTATCGACGGCACGCCAATCAGCGCCAAAGCGGTGGGTGTCACCCTGTTTAGGCCATACGTACTGGCGGTGGAACTGGCCTCGATGCTGCTGCTGGCAGGCCTGGTCGTGGCTTTCCACGTAGGTCGCGAAGAGCGCATGGGTGAAGTGCTGAGCAACCGTAAGGACGACAGCGTGAAAAGAAAAACGGAGGATCACGCATGATCCCTTTACAACACGGACTGATCCTCGCCGCGATTTTATTCGTGCTGGGCTTAACCGGTCTGGTTATCCGCCGCAATCTGCTGTTTATGCTGATTGGCCTGGAGATCATGATCAACGCTTCCGCGCTGGCCTTTGTGGTTGCCGGTAGCTACTGGGGCCAGACCGATGGTCAGGTGATGTACATTCTCGCCATCAGCCTCGCGGCTGCGGAAGCGAGTATTGGCCTGGCGCTGTTGCTGCAGCTCCATCGTCGCCGCCAGAACCTGAACATCGATTCAGTAAGTGAGTTGCGTGGATGAACATGCTTGCCTTAACCATTATTTTTCCGCTGATTGGCTTCCTGCTGCTGTCGTTCTCACGCGGCCGCTGGTCTGAAAATCTCTCTGCGACCATCGGCATGGGCTCTGTGGGCCTGGCCGCACTGGTAACAGCGTATGCGGGGATCGACTTCTTTAACAACGGACGTCAGGCTTTCAGCGTTCCACTCTGGACCTGGATGTCGGTGGGTGATTTCAACATCGGTTTTAACCTGGTGCTGGATGGTCTCTCTCTGACCATGCTCTCCGTGGTTACCGGTGTCGGCTTCCTGATCCACATGTTCGCCTCCTGGTATATGCGCGGTGAAGAGGGTTACTCCCGCTTCTTCGCCTACACCAACCTGTTTATCGCCAGCATGGTGGTACTGGTGCTGGCGGATAACCTGCTGCTGATGTATCTCGGCTGGGAAGGGGTGGGTCTCTGCTCTTACCTGCTGATCGGGTTCTACTACACCGATCCGAAGAATGGCGCAGCGGCCATGAAAGCGTTCGTCGTAACCCGTGTGGGTGACGTCTTCCTCGCCTTCGCGCTGTTCATTCTCTACAACGAACTGGGCACGCTGAACTTCCGCGAAATGGTGGAACTGGCGCCGGCGCACTTCGAAGCCGGCAACAATATGCTGTGGTGGGCAACCCTGATGCTGCTGGGTGGTGCTGTGGGTAAATCTGCACAGCTGCCGTTGCAGACCTGGCTTGCCGACGCGATGGCGGGTCCAACCCCTGTCTCCGCGCTGATCCACGCTGCTACCATGGTTACCGCCGGTGTTTACCTGATTGCGCGTACCCACGGCCTGTTCCTGATGACCCCGGAAATTCTGCATCTGGTAGGTATCGTTGGTGCGGTGACGCTGGTGCTGGCAGGCTTTGCCGCGCTGGTCCAGACCGACATCAAACGCGTTCTCGCATACTCCACCATGAGCCAGATCGGTTACATGTTCCTGGCGCTGGGCGTACAGGCGTGGGACGCGGCGATTTTCCACCTGATGACGCACGCGTTCTTCAAAGCGCTGCTGTTCCTCTCGTCTGGTTCGGTGATCCTGGCCTGCCACCACGAGCAGAACATCTTCAAAATGGGCGGACTGCGTAAGTCCATCCCGCTGGTTTACGTCTGCTTCCTGGTGGGCGGCGCGGCGCTGGCGGCACTGCCGCTTGTTACCGCGGGCTTCTTCAGTAAGGACGAAATCCTGGCGGGTGCCATGGCGAATGGGCATATCAATCTGATGGTTGCGGGTCTGGTCGGTGCGTTTATGACCTCCCTGTACACCTTCCGTATGATTTTCATCGTCTTCCACGGTAAAGAACAAATTCACGCTCACGCAGGGAAGGGGATCACCCACCACCTGCCGCTGATTGTGCTGCTGGTACTCTCCACCTTCGTTGGCGCGATGATTGTGCCACCGCTGCAGGGCGTACTGCCAGACACCACCGAGCTTGAGCACGGTCGCGTTCTGACGCTTGAAATCACCTCCGGTGTGGTCGCTATCGCGGGCATCCTGATCGCGGCATGGCTGTGGCTGGGCAAACGACAGCTTGTGACTGCCGTTGCCAACAGTGCGCCGGGCCGTCTGCTGGGCACCTGGTGGTATAACGCGTGGGGCTTCGACTGGCTGTACGACATGATCTTCGTGAAACCGTTCCTCGGCATTGCGTGGCTGATCAAACGCGATCCGCTGAACGCGGTAATGAACATCCCGGCACTCCTTTCTCGCCTGGCCGGTAAAGGCCTGCTGTTCAGCGAGAACGGGTATCTGCGCTGGTATGTAGCGTCCATGAGCATCGGCGCGGTTGTGGTGCTGGTGCTGCTGATGGTGTTGCGTTGATCGTTAAGTGAATTTTATTCGAATTCGTTGAAAATCAGGCCCCTTCTGGGGGCCTTAAAAAGGAATGCAAATCGCCATGTTACTACCCTGGCTAATATTAATTCCCTTTATCGGTGGGTTCCTGTGCTGGCAGACCGAACGCTTTGGCGTGAAGATGCCGCGCTGGATTGCGCTGATCACCATGGGATTGACGCTCGCGCTTGGCCTGCAACTCTGGTTGCAGGGCGGCTATTCACTGACCCAGTCTGCGGGCATTCCGCAGTGGCAGTCTGAATTCATTTTGCCGTGGATCCCGCGTTTCGGTATTACCATTCACCTGGCGATTGACGGTCTGTCGCTGCTGATGGTGGTGCTGACCGGTCTGCTCGGCGTTCTGGCGGTACTGTGCTCCTGGCGAGAAATCGAAAAATACCAGGGCTTCTTCCACCTGAACCTGATGTGGATCCTGGGCGGCGTAATCGGCGTGTTCCTTGCCATCGACATGTTCCTCTTCTTCTTCTTCTGGGAGATGATGCTGGTGCCGATGTACTTCCTGATCGCGCTGTGGGGCCATAAGGCGTCCGACGGTAAAACGCGTATCACGGCGGCAACCAAGTTCTTCATCTATACCCAGGCGAGTGGTCTGGTGATGTTGATTGCCATCCTGGCGCTGGTGTTTGTGCACTACAACGCGACCGGCGTCTGGACCTTCAACTATCAGGACCTGCTGAAGACCCCAATGTCTCACGGCGTTGAATACCTGCTGATGCTGGGCTTCTTCATTGCGTTTGCGGTGAAAATGCCGGTGGTGCCGCTGCACGGCTGGCTGCCGGATGCGCACTCCCAGGCACCAACGGCGGGTTCCGTTGACCTGGCGGGCATCCTGCTGAAAACCGCGGCCTACGGTCTGCTGCGTTTCGCGCTGCCGCTGTTCCCGAATGCCTCTGCAGAGTTTGCGCCGATTGCCATGTGGCTCGGTGTGATCGGTATCTTCTACGGTGCTTGGATGGCCTTCACGCAGTACGACATCAAGCGTCTGATTGCCTACACCTCCGTGTCCCACATGGGCTTCGTGCTGATTGCTATCTACACCGGCAGCCAGCTGGCCTACCAGGGCGCGGTGATCCAGATGATTGCCCACGGTCTCTCCGCAGCCGGTCTCTTCATCCTGTGTGGTCAGCTGTACGAACGTCTGCACACCCGTGACATGCGTCAGATGGGTGGTCTGTGGAGCAAAATCAAATGGCTGCCAGCGATGTCGATGTTCTTCGCGGTTGCCACGCTGGGGATGCCTGGGACCGGTAACTTCGTTGGCGAATTTATGATCCTGTTCGGCAGCTTTAAAGTGGTGCCGACGATCACCGTGATCTCCACCTTCGGTCTGGTGTTCGCCTCCGTTTACTCGCTGGCGATGCTGCACCGCGCTTACTTCGGTAAAGCGAAGAGTGACATCGCTGCCAAAGAACTGCCGGGGATGTCGCTGCGCGAGCTGTTCATCATCCTGCTGCTGGTCGTACTGCTGGTGCTGCTGGGCTTCTTCCCGCAGCCGATTCTGGATACCTCGCACTCCGCGATGGGTAACATCCAGCAGTGGTTTGTTAATTCTGCTTCTACTACAAGGCCGTAAATCGCCATGACAATAACTCCACAACAACTGATTGCGCTGCTACCGCTGCTGATCGTCGGATTGACGGTGGTGGTTGTGATGCTCTCCATTGCGTGGCGACGCAATCACTTCCTGAATGCCACGCTGGCGGTTCTGGGTCTGAACGCTGCGTTAGTCTCCCTCTGGTTTGTTGGCCAGGCGGGTGCGATGGACGTCACGCCGTTGATGCGCGTTGACGGCTTCGCCATGCTCTACACCGGGCTGGTGCTGTTAGCCAGCCTGGCGACCTGTACCTTTGCTTACCCGTGGCTGGAAGGCTACAACGACAACAGAGAAGAGTTTTACCTGCTGGTTCTGATTGCTGCCCTGGGCGGTATTCTGCTGGCGAATGCTAACCATCTGGCGGCGCTGTTCCTCGGTATTGAGCTCATCTCACTGCCGCTGTTCGGCCTGATTGGTTATGCCTTCCGCCAGAAGCGCTCTCTGGAAGCGAGTATCAAGTATACGATCCTGTCTGCTGCTGCTTCGTCCTTCCTGCTGTTTGGTATTGCGCTGCTCTACGCTCAGTCCGGTAACCTCTCGTTTGAAGCACTCGGCAAGAGCCTCGGCGACGGCATGCTGCACGAGCCGCTGCTGCTGGCGGGTCTGGGCATGATGATTGTTGGCCTCGGCTTTAAACTCTCTCTGGTGCCGTTCCACCTGTGGACGCCAGACGTCTACCAGGGTGCGCCAGCGCCGGTATCTACCTTCCTGGCGACGGCGAGCAAAATCGCTATCTTCGGGGTGGTGATGCGTCTGTTCCTCTACGCACCGGTAGGTGACAGCGAAGCGGTTCGCGTGGTGCTCGGCGTGATCGCCTTCGTCTCCATCATCTTCGGTAACCTGATGGCGCTGAGCCAGACCAACATCAAGCGTCTGCTCGGTTACTCCTCCATCTCGCACCTCGGCTATCTGATGGTGGCGCTGATTGCCCTGCAGAGCGGTCAGATGTCCATGGAGACCGTGGGCGTCTATCTGGCCGGTTACCTGTTCAGCAGCCTCGGCGCCTTCGGCGTGGTGAGCCTGATGTCCAGCCCGTACCGTGGCCCGGATGCCGACTCGCTCTTCTCCTACCGTGGTCTGTTCTGGCACCGTCCGATCCTCTCCGCGGTGATGACCGTGATGATGCTGTCGCTGGCGGGTATCCCGATGACGCTCGGCTTTATCGGTAAGTTCTACGTGCTGGCAGTGGGTGTGCAGGCCGGTCTGTGGTGGCTGACGGCGGGTGTCGTTATCGGCTCCGCGATTGGTCTCTACTACTACCTGCGCGTTGCCGTGAGCCTCTATCTGAGTGCGCCTCAGCAGCTCAACCGCGATGCGCCAGGCAACTGGCAGTACAGCGCGGGCGGTATTGTGGTGCTCATCTCCGCGCTGCTGGTGCTGATCTTCGGTATCTATCCGCAGCCGCTGATCACCATCGTGCAGCATGCGATGCCGCTGATGTAAAAACGCCAGAAACAAAAAAACCCGCTTCGGCGGGTTTTTTTATTGCCGGGTGGCGCTGCGCTTACCCGGCCTACAAAACCGTAGGCCCGTGCAAGCGAAGCGCCGCCGGGCTTAAGCCAGCTGCTTACGGCTAATCAGCGGCCCGTCAATTTTTTTGTTTGCGCGCTCCAGCACCTCTTCAATCACCGAAGAGAGCTCGTTCAGCTCGAACTTTGCCACGTAGCCATCGGCTTTCACCTTGCGGATATGATCTTCGTTGGCGTTGCCGGAAAGGGAAGAGTGGATCACCACCGGGATCTCCTTCAGGATGGCGTCGGTTTTGATTTTGCGCGTCAGGGTAAAGCCGTCCATCTCCGGCATCTCAAGGTCGGTCAGCACCAGCGAGATCTTATCGGTAATGGGCACCCCTTCCGCCTGGGCCTGCGCGGCCAGCACGCCGATCTTCTCCCATGCCTCTTTACCGGTGATATGCAGCTGCGCCGGGATCTGCATCGCCTGCAGCCCTTTTTCCAGCATTGAGCGCGCCACTTTGGAGTCTTCTGCCACAATCGCCACTGCACCCGGCTTGATATTGAATTTGGTGATCTGCAGATCGGTAGCATGCAGGTCGTGGTTGGCCGGGGTGATGTCATAGAGGATCTGCTCAACGTCCAGCACCATCGCCAGATCGTTGGTATCCGTTTTCTCATCCAGACAGGCGATACTGGTGATATAGCGTCCGCTGACCGCGGTTTCCGCCGCATGCACCTGCTTCCAGTCCAGGCGCATGATATTTTCGACCGACTCCACGGCAAATGCCTGGACGCTACGGGCATACTCGGTGATCAGCAAAATGTTCAGCCCCGTCGTTGGCTTGCAGCCTGCCACCGCGGCCAGGTCGATAACCGGGATCACCTGATCGCGAATATTAACCATACCCATCAGGGGCGACTTCATCCCCGCCGGTTTGGTGAACGAGGGCATGGGCACAATCTCGCGAAGCTTAAAGACGTTGATGCCGAACAGCTCAGATTTGTTTTCATTCATTGAGCGGCCAAGACGAAACAGCAGCAGCTCAAATCGGTTCGACAGAGTAAGATTTGCCCTGTCATCAATGTCTTTCTGGAAGTTATCCATGTTTGCCCCTCAGTGAAAAATACCGGCCTGATAGGGTTATCGGCAGTTTCGGGGAAAACCAGAGCATTAAACGCGCACGGTAGCAAAATCTTCTGCCAACTGGCTGTCGGCAAACAGAGCGCGGCACTCGGCCAGCAGCATGGCGCAGCCTTCGGCGTCGTAACGGGAACTGACGTGGGTGACGATCAGTTTTTTTACCTGCGCGTCGCGGGCAAGCCTGGCCGCCTGATGCGTTGAGCTGTGGCCGCGGCTGTTGGCTTTTTCCTCCATCGCTACCTCCAGCGTGGCCTCATGCACCAGCAGATCGACGCCCTGAGCCAACGCAAGGGCGTTCTCGCAGGGGGCGGTATCCCCGAAGATAGCCAGCTTCTTACCCGGACGGGGTGGGGAGAGATACGCCGCGCCGTTGATAGTCCGGCCATCTTCCAGGGTGATGCTTTCGCCGCGTTTTAGCTGCTGAAACAGCGGGCCGAAGGGCACTCCCGCGGCGATCAGCGCGGCACCGTCCAGCGCGCCGGGTTTATCCCGCTCTTCAATGCGAAAACCGTAACACTCCACGGGGTGATTGAGCGCCGCAGCGGTCACCGTGTAGGCATCATCTTTGAACACCACGCCCGGTTTGATCTCAATAATCTCGAGGGAATAATCTGTCCATGAGCCGCTGATCCGCAGGCTGGTTTCAACAAACTCCCGGATACCGGGCGGGCCGTAAATGGTCAGCGGCTGGATATTTCCCGCCATCGAGCGGCTGCAGAGCAGCCCCGGCAGGCCAAAAAGATGGTCGCCGTGCAGGTGAGTGATGAAAATTTTATCCAGCTTGCCGGGATGCGCGGCGGTGCGCAGCAGCTGGTGCTGCGTGCCTTCGCCGCAGTCAAACATCCACAGCCCGCCGCGGGTGGGGTGCTGGAGATCCAGCAATATTGAGGTGACGTTGCGCGTACGGGTCGGTACGCCAGCGGATGTTCCTAAAAAAAACAGCTCCATAATGCACTCAGCCTCTGCACCGGGGACGAAAAGTCATTAGTATAACGGCTCCCCTCACGATAAGGAGACCTCAATGATCCAGTGGCAAGATCTGCACCATAGCGAGCTGACCGTTCCTGTGCTTTACGCCTTACTTCAACTGCGCTGTGAGGTGTTTGTTGTTGAACAAACCTGCCCCTATCAGGACATTGACGGCGAAGACCTGGTGGGGGAGAACCGCCATATCCTCGGCTGGAAAGATAACCAGCTGGTGGCGTATGCGAGGATTCTGAAAAGTGACGACGATTTCTCCCCCGTTGTGATTGGCCGCGTGATTATCAGCCGCGAGGTGCGGGGCGAGAAGCTGGGCTATGCCCTGATGGAGCACGCGCTGCGTTCCTGCGAAAATAACTGGCCCGACAAGGCGTTATACCTCGGAGCGCAGGCGCATCTGCACGCCTTTTATGCCCGTTTTGGCTTTGTGCAGGTGACGGATATCTACGACGAAGATGGCATACCGCACATGGGTATGGCGAAAGAGGTACAACAAGCGTAGCAGGCGGAATCGTCAAGCATTGTCTATAGTTACGGAACTGATGCAACCACATGGAGAACACTATGTCTTATCAATCATCGGATAACCATGTAGATGACGATCTGACCCTGCTGAGTGAAACCCTGGAGGAGGTCTTACGCTCTTCCGGCGATCCGGCCGATCAGAAATACATTGAACTAAAAGCGCGTGCTGAGCAGGCTCTGCATGATGTGAAAACGCGCGTGGGTCATGCGTCCGATCAATACTATTACAAGGCCAAAAAAGCGGTCTATCGTGCGGATGATTATGTCCGTGAAAAGCCATGGCAGGGGATTGGCGTAGGCGCCGCCGCTGGTCTGGTGTTGGGTATTTTACTCGCCCGCCGTTAACAACACAGCACGAACGCTTCTCCCTGCCAACTCGGGGGTACTGCTTTTTCTAATTAGTACCCCTTATAATGTGAGGTTTTTGAGCTGGGAGAAGTTCGCGTGCACTCGATTTCCACCGCGCTGAAAGGCCTTTGCCAACAATTAGCCGACGATTTTCCCGATACCCCTGGCCTGCATTATCTCGATGTCTCCTTTGCCCTCAACGACGCGTTTGATCCGCTCGGCTGGCTGAATGCTCAACACATCTACCCGCAGTTCTACTGGCAGCAGCGCAATGGCGATGAAGAGTATGCTGCTCTCGGAGCGATAACGCATTTCCCCTCGTTATCCGCCGCCCGTCAGTTTTTAAACCGTTATCCGCACGCACCCGACCTGAAAGTGGTGGGCGTTAATGCCTTCGACCCAAAGCAGGGCAATCTGTTCCTGCCGCGCCTTTTGTGGCAGCGCTTCGGCGGGACCGCAACGTTGCGCCTGGTGCTCTGGAGCGACACCTCCCTGAAAGCGGAGGTCCAGCGCGCGCGGGAGTTTATGCAGACCCTGGCGGAGAGCCAGCCTGTCGCCCCGGTCACGCAAGCGGTGGTGAGCGAAACGCATCTCCCTGACCGGGCCGGCTGGCTTCAGCTGATTACCCGGGCGACAGAGGCTATCAGCCGGGGGGCATTCGATAAAGTAGTGCTGGCCCGGGCGACAGATTTGCAGTTTAACGAGGCGGTAAACCCCGCCGCGCTGATGGCGGCCAGCCGCCAGGTCAACTTCCAGTGCTACCACTTCTTTATGCGCACTGATGCCAGCCGGGCGTTTCTCGGCTCGTCGCCGGAACGGCTGTGGCGGCGGCGCGGTTTGCTGCTGCGCACCGAAGCGCTGGCCGGAACCGTTGCCAGCCACCCGGACGATGCCCATGCCGCGCGGCTGGGTAACTGGCTGATGAACGACGATAAAAACCAGCGGGAAAATATGCTGGTGGTTGAGGATATCTGCCAGCGCCTGCAGCGGGAAAATGGGGTACTTGATGTCCTCCCGCCGCAAATCGTGCGTTTGCGTAAGGTTCAGCATTTACGCCGCTGCATCTGGACCGCGCTGGAACAGCCGGACGATGAACAGTGCCTGCTGCGCCTGCAGCCCACCGCGGCAGTTGCCGGTCTGCCGCGCCAGGCGGCGTGGGATTTCATCGCCCACAATGAACCCTTCGACCGGAAGTGGTATGCCGGTTCTGCCGGGTATCTCTCGTTAGCACAAAGCGAGTTCTGCGTGGCGCTGCGTTCGGCAAGCGTTGAGGCGTGCTGTGTGCGCCTGTATGCCGGGGCGGGGATCGTCAGCGGTTCTGACCCCGATCAGGAGTGGCAGGAGATTGAAAATAAAGCTGCCGGGCTGCGCTCTCTGCTCCTAAAGGATTAATACTGAGTCATACATTCCCGATTCATATCAAAATTACATCTTTCTCTATTATTTATACTACGTCGCAATATTGATACCGGACAATTCCATGTCAGTGAGTTCCTTTAACCGGCGCTGGGCGGCGGTGATCCTTGAAGCCCTGACCCGCCATGGCGTCAGGCATGTTTGCATTGCGCCCGGCTCGCGCTCAACGCCGTTGACCCTGGCCGCCGCCGAAAACCGCGCCTTTATTCATCACACCCATTTTGATGAGCGCGGTCTCGGCCATCTGGCGCTGGGGCTGGCAAAAGCCAGCCATGAGCCGGTAGCGGTGATTGTCACCTCCGGCACGGCGGTGGCGAACCTCTATCCCGCATTGATCGAAGCCGGTCTGACCGGTGAAAAACTGGTGCTGCTGACGGCGGATCGTCCTCCGGAGCTGATCGACTGCGGCGCCAATCAGGCCATTCGCCAGTTGGGGATTTTTGCCTCCCATCCGACAGAAACCCTGTCGCTGCCGCGTCCGACCCGCGATATTCCCGCCCGCTGGCTGGTTTCGACGGTAGATAACGCCCTGGGCGGGCTGCGTGTCGGGGCGCTGCACATCAACTGTCCGTTTGCCGAGCCGCTGTATGGCGAAATGGATGAGACCGATCTTGAGTGGCAGCAGGCGCTGGGCGACTGGTGGCAGAGCGATAAGCCCTGGCTGCGCGCCCCGGCGGCGCTTTCTAGCCCGCAACAGCGCGACTGGTTCTTCTGGCGGCAGAAACGCGGTGTGGTTATCGCGGGCAGGATGAGCGCCGAGGAAGGTAAGCAGGTAGCGCAGTGGGCGCAACGGCTTGGCTGGCCGCTGATTGGCGACGTGCTCTCCCAGACCGGCCAGCCGCTGCCGTGCGCGGATCTCTGGCTCGGCAACGCCAGAGCCGTGACCGAACTGGAGCAGGCACAGATTGTGGTGCAGCTTGGCGGCAGCCTGACGGGTAAACGTCTTCTGCAGTGGCAGGCCACCTGCAGGCCGGAAGAGTACTGGCTGGTCGATCCGCGGGAAGGGCGGCTGGATCCCGCGCACCATCGTGGCCGTCGGCTGGTATCCAGCGTGGCCGAGTGGCTGGAGCTGCATCCGGCGGAAAAACGCGCCCCTTGGGCAACCGACATTCCTGAACTCTCTCGCCAGGCCTGGGAACTGACGGCGCAACACAGCGACGCATTCGGTGAATCGCAGCTGGCCCACCGTATCCATCGCTATCTGCCCGAACAGGGGCAGTTGTTTGTGGGCAACAGCCTGGTAGTGCGTCTGATTGACGCCTTCTCCCGTCTGCCAGCGGGCTACCCGGTATACAGTAACCGTGGCGCCAGCGGTATCGATGGGCTGATTTCAACCGCAGCAGGGGTTCAGCGCGCGAATGCCCGTTCGACGCTGGCGATCGTCGGCGATCTCTCGGCGCTCTACGATCTGAACGCGCTGGCGCTGCTTCGTCAGGCTTCGGCGCCCTTTGTGCTGATGGTGATCAACAACAACGGCGGCCAGATTTTCTCCCTGCTGCCGACGCCGCAGAGCGAACGGGAACGCTTTTATCTGATGCCGCAGAACGTGCAGTTTGAACATGCGGCGGCGATGTTCAGCCTCAAGTATCAGCGCCCGGAAAACTGGGCGGAGCTGGAGAGCGCGCTCAGCACGGCGTGGAGCAAACCCGGCGCCACGCTAATCGAGGTGGTGGTAAACGACAGCGACGGGGCGCAGATGCTGCAAAACCTGCTGGCGCAGGTAAGCCATCTATGATCCTCGCGGGAACCCAGCGTAAAGGTCAGTTGGATAAACCCTGGCTGGTTTTCCTGCACGGTTTTTCCGGCGATTGCCGCGAATGGCAGGTGTCAGGAGAGCGCCTGAGCGATTATTCCCGCCTCTATCTCGATCTGCCGGGACACGGAGAGTCGGCCTCCATTGTGGTGAGTGATTTCCATCATCTCAGCGGCTTGCTCAATCGCACCCTTATTAGTTACAACATACTAAATTACTGGCTGGTGGGGTACTCCCTCGGCGGCCGCATTGCGATGTATCACGCCTGCCAGCGGCCCGCGGGGCTACAGGGGCTGATTGTGGAGGGGGCGCATCCGGGGTTGAGCGATGAAGACGCGCGGACGAGCCGTCGCGCCTCCGATGCGCAGTGGGCGGCACGCTTGCGCCATGAACCTCTGGCGTCGGTGTTTGCCGACTGGTATCAGCAGCCGGTATTTGCCTCGCTAACCCCCGCGCAGCGCGAACAGCTTGTCGCCCTGCGTAGCCAGAATAATGGTCCAGCTCTGGCCGCCATGCTCCAGGCGACGTCGCTTGCCGAACAAGCCGATTTACGCCCTGAGCTCGCCTCGTGCGCACTTCCTTTTTTCTATCTCTATGGCGAGCAGGACCCTAAGTTTCGGGATATTGCCCGGCAGCTTACCGCCACCCGCCATGAAATTCCCCACGCCGGACATAACGCCCATCGGGAAAACCCCGCTGCGGTGGCTGAGCGTCTGGCCCAGATACTCCGTCTTTCAATTAAGGACACTCTATGATCTACCCTGATGAAAACATGCTCTATGCACCGGTGGAATGGCTGGACTGCTCCGAAGGCTATACCGACATTCGCTACCACAAGTCCACTGACGGCATCGCCAAAATCACCATTAACCGTCCTGAGGTGCGTAACGCGTTTCGCCCGTTAACCGTTAAAGAGATGATTCAGGCCCTGGCGGATGCCCGTTACGACGACAACATCGGCGTTATCGTCCTGACCGGCGAAGGCGAAAAAGCGTTCTGCGCCGGGGGCGACCAGAAAGTGCGCGGCGACTACGGCGGATATCAGGATGACTCCGGTGTTCACCACCTAAACGTGCTCGACTTCCAGCGTCAGATCCGCACCTGCCCGAAACCGGTTGTCGCAATGGTGGCGGGCTTCTCTATCGGCGGTGGTCACGTGCTGCATATGATGTGTGACCTGACCATTGCCGCGGAGAACGCCATCTTCGGCCAGACCGGACCAAAAGTCGGTTCCTTCGACGGCGGCTGGGGTGCCTCTTATATGGCGCGCATCGTCGGGCAGAAAAAAGCCCGTGAGATCTGGTTCCTCTGCCGTCAGTACAACGCTCAGGAAGCGCTGGACATGGGCCTGGTGAACACCGTGGTGCCGATTGCCGACCTCGAAAAAGAGACCGTTCGCTGGTGTCGTGAAATGCTGCAGAACAGCCCGATGGCGCTGCGCTGCCTGAAGGCTGCCCTGAACGCCGACTGCGATGGTCAGGCGGGGCTGCAGGAGCTGGCAGGCAATGCCACTATGCTCTTCTACATGACCGAAGAGGGCCAGGAAGGACGTAACGCCTTCAACGAGAAGCGCCAGCCGGACTTCAGCAAATATAAACGAAATCCGTAATGCGCAGCGTGCAGATCTACCGCTGGCAGATACCGATGGATGCGGGTGTGGTACTGCGCGAGCGGCGGTTAAAAACCCGCGACGGTCTGTTCGTCCATCTGCAACTGGACGGTCGGGAAGGGTGGGGAGAGATCGCCCCCTTACCGGGCTTCAGCCGTGAAACGCTGGAGGAAGCCGAAACGGCAGTGCGGGCATGGTCTGGCGCGTGGCGCAACGGCGAGGCGCCGCTGTTGCCAGGTTTGCCTTCGGTAGACTTTGGCATCAGCTGTGCGCTGGCGGAACTGGACGGCAGCCTGCCGGAACAGGCGGACTATCGCGCCGCACCGCTCTGCACCGGCGATCCCGATGAGCTGTTTGCTGCACTGGCGGCGATGCCGGGCGAAAAAGTGGCGAAAATCAAGGTGGGTCTGTATGAAGCGGTGCGCGACGGGATGGTGGCGAACCTGCTGCTGGAAGCCATCCCGGATCTGCGCCTGCGTCTGGATGCTAACCGCGCCTGGACGCCGCTGAAGGCGCAGCAGTTCGCGAAGTATGTCAATCCGGCCTGGCGCGATCGCATTGCCTTTCTGGAAGAGCCCTGTAAAACCCGCGCGGACTCGCTGGCCTTCGCCCGCGAGACAGGGATCGCCATCGCCTGGGATGAAAGCCTGCGCGAGGACGATTTTGCATTCGTTGCCGAGCCGGGAGTCAGAGCGGTGGTCATAAAACCCATGCTCACTGGCAGCCTGACGAAGGTGCATGAGCAGGTAAACGCGGCCCATGCCCTGGGGCTGACCGCGGTGATCAGCTCGTCCATTGAGTCGAGCCTCGGTCTGACCCAACTGGCGCGCATTGCCGCGCAGTACACGCCGGATACAGTACCCGGGCTGGACACCCTGAGCCTGATGCAGGCGCAGCTGCTGCGATCCTGGCCGGGCAGCGCCTTGCCATGTCTGGGCCGTGAAGCGCTGGAGCCGCTGCTATGACTTTTTCTGACTGGCCATGGCGGCACTGGTGCGCGTACAAGGCTGACCAACCGGCGCTGCGGCTTAACGGCGAATGCCTGAGCTGGCGCGAGCTCTGCCAGCGTACCGATGCGCTGGCGAGCGGCTTTGTGCAGCAGGGGGTAAGGGAAGGCGATGGGGTGATGCTGCAGGCACATAATCATCCCGACACGCTGCTGGCCTGGCTGGCGCTGTTGCAGTGCGGAGCGCGGATCCTGCCGGTGAACCCGCAACTGCCGCGATCGCTGCTGGAGATCATGCTTCCGCCCCTGACGCTGCGGTTTGCATTGATTCTCAACGGTGCGGGCGGTTATGCCAGCCTTTCTGATCTGACGCTTACCCCGCAGCAGGGAACCGCAGGCGCCCTGTGGCAACCAGATCGGCTGGCGACGATGACCTTAACCTCAGGCTCGACCGGGCTGCCGAAAGCGGCGGTGCATACCTGTGCTGCCCACCTTGCCAGCGCCGAAGGGGTGCTGTCCCTTCTGCCCTATACCGGCGAGGACGACTGGCTGCTCTCCCTGCCGCTGTTTCACGTTTCCGGACAGGGGATCCTCTGGCGCTGGCTGCTGGCCGGTGCCCGCCTGACCGTCTGTGAAAAACAGCCTCTGGAGCAGATGCTGCAGGGCTGCACCCACGCCTCGCTGGTTCCGACGCAGCTCTGGCGCCTGCTCAACGGCGGGGACGAGGTGGCGTTAAAAGCGGTGCTGCTGGGCGGCGCGGCGATCCCCGTTGAATTAACCCAGCGAGCCGCAAGCCGGGGCATTCGCAGCTGGTGCGGCTACGGCCTGACGGAGTTTGCCTCCACGGTGTGTGCCAAAGAGGCGGATGGCCTGGCGGATGTCGGCTACCCGCTGCCGGGTCGGGAAGTGAAGCTGGTGGAGGGCGAAGTGTGGCTGAAGGCCCCCAGCATGGCCAGCGGCTACTGGCGTGACGGCAAGCTGGTCAGTATCACCAACGCGCAGGGTTGGTTCGCTACCCGCGATCGCGGTGAAATGGTTGACGGACGCCTGACGATCCTTGGTCGCATGGATAACCTCTTTTTCAGCGGCGGGGAAGGGATCCAGCCGGAAGAGCTGGAGCGGGTGATCGTGACCCATCCGCAGGTGAGCCAGGTGTATGTGGTTCCCCTGGATGATGCCGAGTTTGGCCAGCGGCCGGTGGCGGTGGTCGAATGCGAGGCGGGAGCGGATATCAAACAGCTTCCGCACTGGCTCAGCGACAAACTGGCGCGCTTTCAGCAGCCAGTGCACTGGCTGGTGCTCCCGGCAGAGTTGAAAAATGGCGGGATTAAGATCTCCCGTCGCGCCCTGCAACAGTGGGTTCACCAGTCGTTAAGAGGCTGATTTGCGAGCCTGCTCGGGAAAGGAGGTCAACAATCTTACCTGCAGCAGGCGCTGTGCTATTTTCCGGCAAAAGGAACTGGCGCAAGGGAAAATATGCACAGCCCATCAACACCCAACCCGCATGACGCGGTGTTTCGTCATATTCTGTCGCAGCCGGAGACGGCACGTGATTTTTTAACGATCCACTTGCCTGAACAATTACGCGCACTCTGTGATTTATCATCATTGCGGCTGGAGTCTGGCAGCTTTGTCGAAGAGGATCTTCGCCAAAGCCATGCCGATCTCCTCTGGTCCGTTAATACTTCTAACGGCGAGGGGTATATTTATGTGCTGATCGAGCATCAAAGCTCCCCGGATCGGCACATGGCCTTTCGCCTGATGCGCTACGCGATTGCCGCCATGCAGCGACATCTCGACAAAGGCCACCGCGAGCTGCCGCTGGTGATCCCGCTGCTGTTTTATCATGGTCGGATCTCACCTTATCCAGGGTCGTTGCGCTGGCTCGATGGCTTTCTGATGCCTGAACAGGCCGAATCTCTTTATACCGGCCCCTTTCCCTTGGTTGACATCACCTGCCTGCCGGACGAAAGCATCATGCAGCACCGCCGGATTGCGATGCTGGAACTGCTGCAAAAGCATGTTCGGCAACGGGACATGCTGGAACTTCATGAGCATCTGGTCAGGATCCTGGCGCTGGGATACACTGGCAACGCCCAGCTAAAAACGTTGCTGAACTATCTTCTTCAGGCCGGTCATACCGCCGATCCCGCAGCGTTTTTGCAGGCATTAGCACACAGGACGAAGGATCATCAGCATAAGGAGACATTAATGAATATCGCGCAATATCTCCGGGAAGAGGGCATGGCTCAGGGATTAAGTCAGGGCATAGCTCAGGGATTAAGTCAGGGCAGAGCGGAGGGCGTTGAACAGGAAGCGCTTCGTATCGCGAAGACCATGCTGGAGAAGGGCCTGCAGCCTGAGATGGTCACCCAACTCACCGGGCTGGCACCCGAGATTGTCGAGCAGGCCAGACATTATTTTTGAAAAACGGGAGCCTGGGCTCCCGTTAGTTTTTTACTTCTCTTCCGCCAGGCGCACGAGTGCCGCCTGGACACCTGCTCCATAGTGCGGGTGGACTTCGCTGAAAAGGGCAATCTGACGCGCCTGAATGAACGCTGGCACATCCTTCATATCCCCGGCGATGCGGTCAAACATACGCTGATGCTCTTCCGGGCTCAGGAGTTCAAACAGCTTGCGCGGCTGGCTGAAGTAGTCGGTATCTTCCCGATGGTTCCAGTGGTCAGCGGCACCTTCAAGGGACAATGGCGGTTCACTGAAGTCAGGCTGTTCCTGGAAGACGCCAAAGCTGTTTGGCTCATAGGTGGCGCCGTTGCCGCTGTTGCCGTCCACACGCATGGCACCGTCACGATGATAGTTGTGGAACGGGCAGCGCGGGGCGTTAACCGGAATTTGATGGTGGTTGACGCCTAAGCGGTAGCGGTGTGCATCACCGTAGGAGAAGAGGCGCCCCTGCAACATACGATCCGGTGAGAAGCCAATCCCCGGCACCACGTTAGCAGGCGACATCGCCACCTGCTCAACTTCCGCAAAGTAGTTATCCGGGTTACGGTTCAGCTCCAGCACACCCACTTCCATCAGCGGATAGTCGCCGTGCGGCCAGACCTTGGTCAGATCGAACGGGTTGTAAGGCACCTTCGCGGCATCGCTTTCCGGCATGATTTGCACATAAAAGGTCCAGCGCGGGAAGTCCCCTTTTTCGATAGCGGTGAACAAATCACGCTGCGAGCTCTCGCGATCTTCCGCGACCAGGCGTTTGGCTTCATCGTCCTGCAGGTTCTCAATACCCTGCTGCGATTTGAGGTGGAATTTCACCCAGAAGCGTTCGTTGTTATGGTTGATAAAGCTGAATGCGTGGCTGCCGAAGCCGTGCATGGTGCGATAGGAGCGCGGCAGGCCGCGATCGCTGAAATCAATGGTCAGCTGGTGCAGCGTTTCCGGCAGCTGGGAGAAGAAATCCCATTTGTAAGTCGGGTTACGCAGGTTGGTACGCGGATCGCGTTTCACGACGTGGTTAAGATCCGGGAACTTTAGCGGATCCCGCAGGTAGAAAATCGGCGTGTTATTCCCGACCAGATCCCAGTTGCCTTCCTCGGTGTAAAACTTGATCGAGAAACCGCGGATATCACGTTCCGCATCCGCAGCGCCACGTTCGCCAGCCACAGTGGAGAAGCGCACAAAAAGATCGGTTTTTTTACCGACGGTGGAGAACAGCTTCGCACGGGTAAAGGCGGTGATGTCCTGGGTGACGGTAAAGGTGCCGTATGCGCCTGAGCCTTTAGCGTGCATGCGACGTTCCGGGATCACTTCCCTGTCGAAATGGGCCAGTTTTTCCAGGAACCAGACATCCTGCAGCAGCATCGGTCCACGCGGGCCTGCGGTGGCAACGTTGTTGTTATGGGGGACGGGGCAACCGGATGCGGTGGTTAAACCTTTTTTGCTCATATTGTCTTCCTTCTTTATCAGTATTGGTGGGTAATTCCGTTTTGAGCGCAGATTAATCTAAGTAAATTAGGGTGGGTGATTATTGATCGAGCACAATGTTACCGGGTGTAACCTGTTTCCCTGGCTTTAACATTGTTAAAACCTGTAAGTATCAACTCGTTACAATCTAATTTTTTATTACATCACGTCGTCGTTGATCGCTGGCCCACGCACGTTAAAATCACGCGCTTTGGGGCTTTCTATAAAATTGTGCGGGATCACGACAATGAAAAAAGTGGCATTACTGGGCTTAGGCCTGATGTGTGTATCGGCAGCGGCCAACGCTATTTCCTTCAACGGCTCGGCGGGCGAGGATTATACCCACCTGGGCTTTGGTCTTGGCACGGATAGCGCAGGCCTGGCGATGACCGGCGGCTGGACGCATAACGACGACGATGGCGATGCGGCAAGCCTGGGCCTCGGTTTTAACGTTCCGCTTGGTCCATTCCTGGCGACCGTCGGCGGTAAAGGCATTTACACCAACCCGAACGACGGTGACGAAGGTTACGCGGCGGCTGTGGGCGGCGGACTGCAGTGGAAAATTGGCGACAGCTT
This sequence comes from Leclercia sp. LSNIH8, assembly GCF_002920195.1. Lineage (NCBI taxonomy): Bacteria > Pseudomonadati > Pseudomonadota > Gammaproteobacteria > Enterobacterales > Enterobacteriaceae > Leclercia > Leclercia sp. LSNIH8. The sequence continues at coordinate 87,906 of NZ_PQJY01000010.1, forward strand.
TGGTCTGTTCGGCGAGTACTACTACTCTCCGGACTCCCTCTCCAGCGGCATCGACAGCTATGAAGAGGCGAATGCTGGTGCGCGCTGGACCATTATGCGTCCGATTACCATCGAAGCGGGTTATCGCTACCTGAACCTGGCGGGCAAAGAGGGCAACCGCGACAACGCCCTTGCTGATGGCCCGTACGTGGGCGTGAGCGCAGGCTTCTGATCCCCCGGCGCGGCCTCCTGCCGCGCCTGTTTCTCTTTCTCCCTCCGCCGATTGCGTTATAGTGTTTTCACCACCTAAGCGGGAGAACACAATGATAAACGTGGAGATGCTGTCCACTGGCGATGAAGTGCTGCATGGACAAATTACCGATACCAATGCGGCCTGGCTGGCTGATATTTTCTTTGAACAGGGATTACCGTTAACGCGCCGTAATACGGTGGGCGATTCGCTGGACGCACTGGTCAATATTTTGCGCGAGCGCAGCGAACAGGCGGATGTCCTGATTGTGAATGGCGGGCTTGGCCCAACCAGCGATGACCTGAGCGCGCTGGCCGCCGCCACGGCAAAAGGTGAAGAGCTGGTGCTGCACACCGAGTGGCTCAGCCATATGGAGCGTTTCTTCAGCGATCGCGGCAGGGTGATGGCTCCCAGCAACCGCAAGCAGGCGGAAATCCCGGCCAGCGCGGAGCTGGTGGATAACCCGGTCGGCACCGCCTGTGGTTTTGCCATTCAGCTTAACCGCTGCCTGATGTTCTTTACCCCCGGCGTCCCGTCCGAATTTAAGGTGATGGTGGAAAAAGAGATCCTGCCGCGTCTGCGCCAGCGTTTTACCTTACCTGAACCCCCGATCTGTTTACGTCTCACTACTTTTGGCCGCTCGGAGAGCGACCTGGCGCAGAGCCTGGATCACCTGAGCTTACCGGCAGGGGTGACGATGGGGTATCGCTCTTCCATGCCGATTATCGAGTTAAAGCTCACCGGCCCGGCCACGGAAAAAGCCGCGATGCTGGCCTTGTGGCCTGAGGTGCAGCGCGTGGCGGGCGAAAGCCTGATCTTTGAAGGCACCGAAGGGCTCCCGGCGCAGATTGCCCGCGATCTGCAGGCCCGTCAGTTGAGCCTGACCCTGAGCGAGCAGTTCACCGGTGGCCTGCTGGCGTTACAGCTCTCGCGAGTAAGCGCTCCGCTGCTGGCAAGCGAAGTGGTGCCGTCCCAGGAGGAGACCCTGGCACAAACTGCCCACTGGGTTGCCGAGCGGCGCGTAAAACATTTTGCCGGTCTGGCACTGGCGGTGTCGGGTATGGAAGAGGATCATCTTAACGTTGCCCTGGCTACCCCGGAAGGCACCCATGCCCTGCGCGTTAAGATGAGCGCGGCGCGCTACAGCCTGGCGGTGCGTCAGGAAGTCTGCGCCATGATGGCGCTAAACATGCTGCGTCGCTGGCTGGCAGGTAAAGAGGTGGCCAGCGAGCACGGCTGGATCAATGTGGTGGAATCGCTGTTCGTTGAGTAACCGGTTTGCCGGGGCGGCGGCCCCGGCGATACCTAACCCAGCGCCTTCGCCAGCAGCGTGATGGGATGTTCGCAGCGCTTGCGGGTGGACATCTCTATCTGCCACTTGCAGGTTTCGCAGTCGGACACCACGATATCGGCGCCGCTCTCATCAATCTGGCGGAACAGCGGCGCGCCAATCGCCTGTGATGTTTCGTAGTTTTCACGCTTAAAGCCGTACGTCCCCGCAATGCCGCAGCAGCGCGAATCCAGCACCGTCAGCGCCAGCCCCGGAATTAACCGCAACAGTTCCAGCGTGTAAAGCGACCAGCCCATTTTTTCCATATGGCACGGCGTATGGTAGACCACTTTCAGGGGTAAATTTTTCAGCGGTAGCGTCTGTCCGCTGTCCAGCTTGCGCCACAGGAAACGGGTTGCCAGCTCGATATGTTCGCGCAGGCCGGTATTATCTACGTCCAGCAGGTGCGGATACTCATCCCGCAGCGTGAAGGTGCAGGTCGAAGAGGTGGCCAGCACCGGAATGCCTTTATCGACGATGGCCTCGCGCAGCGACGAGACGTTGCTTCTGGCCTGCCTGCGCGCTTTATCGGTAAACCCGTTGGCGATCAGCGGCACGCCGCAGCATTTCTCCTTGCTCAGTAACTGCACCCCTGTACCCATGGCGTTGAGTACCTTCAGCAGATCTTTGCCCAACTGCGGGTGGTTGTAGTTCACGTAGCAGCCGTGGAAGAACGCCACCTGATCGGCGTACCGCGCCTGTTCTGCCGCCACCGATTTGTACCAGCGGCGGAAGGTGCCGTGAGAATATTTGGGCAGACTGCGGTGATGGTCGATCTTCAGCGTGGCATCCAGCAGCTGGCGCACCGGTTTCAGCGAGGTCGCGGTGTTCACCAGCGGGGCAAACGGCGTGGAGACGCTGCCCATCAGATCGGTATGGCTGAGGATGGCATCGCGCAGCGACGGTTTTTGCGTACTGTAGCGCGCGCGGGCACGCTGAATAATATCGCCGATTTTCACATCCGACGGGCAGGCGACTTCACAGCGTTTGCAGTTGATGCAGTATTTCAGCGCGTCATCGTACAGCGCGCCGTCCTTCAGACGCAGGCGCTCGCCGTCCGGCCCGGCCTGTTTCGGCCCCGGATAGCGTGGGTTAACGCCGCTGACCGGGCAGACGGTGGTGCAGACCGTGCATTTGATGCAGCTTTCAAAGCGGGTGTCGTTCATTGTGCAGCCTCCGTGCGCTGGCAAATCTGCTCTGCCACAGAGAGCGCCGTTATGGCGCAGACGCCACCGCCGCAGCCCTGGGCGATAGGATCGTATCCGCCCAAAAGCGAGCCGATGGCGTAAAGATTTGGAACTGACTTTCCTGAAAGTTGCGGATGCAGCTGGTTATCCACGATTACGCCGAACTGCTGCCAGGGCTGCGGGGTGAAGAAATCGCTCTGATACCAGTCCGAGCGAGAGGCGCTCTGGCGGACGTCCAGCCCCATAATCGCCTCGCGAATGCCGTCCCGGCTGCTCAGCAGGCCGTTGCTGAAGAAACTGCCGCTTGCCAGCACCGCGTAACGCGTACGAAGCGGAATGTCGTCGTGGTTGCGGGTCCAGATTTCGCTCACCGCGCCGTCAGTCAGGGTGATTTTTTTCACCTCATCGCCCGCCATCCATACGCCACCCTGGGCCACAAACTGGCGCTGAAGCTGGGTATGCAGGCGAATGCCGGGCACGGACGGGGGAAGCGTTGGCAGCAGGCCGAGCGAACAGGGCAGGCGGTCGGAGAGCCAGCGCCACAGAAGGTTGTCCTGTAAGCCAAAACAGGCGGGCATAAAGAGCGCATCGTATCCCTCTGCAAGCGGTTTGAGCGCCTCAAGCAGCTGGGGCCATTTCTCTTCGTTATCGAGGAAACGGGCAATATTTACCGCGCGAAACTCGCTGGGGTTATCGCGCAGAACATCCAGCTCAGGAAGGTCAATCTCTGCCGTTTCAGCGTTGATACCCTGACGGCTGAGCGAGGCGGCCGCCAGATGGGGCTGAAAATCCAGAAAACCGCTAATACCCACCACCCGCACACGCGTGGCATTGAACGGGGCAACGGGGATCTCTTCCGGGCTGAGCCAGGCGGAGCGGAGCGTACCGAGCGGGGTCACCCGCTGGTGATTGCGCTGCGCGCTGCCCTGCATTCGGGCGCCACACTCAGCCAGCAGCGCTTCGGCTTCCAGCGCAAAGCGCTCAACATTATGCACGCCTGTCAGATGATAGGGGTGCTCCGGCGGCAGCGTATCGCGGTAAGTTTCGTCCAGCAGATCCAGCGAGCCCGACGAGAAGTGCAGGGCGCTCTGGCCCCGGGTGATAATGGCGCAGCGTAGCCCCTGCTTCGTGAGTTTGATGCCACAGAGCAGACCCGCCAGCCCGCCGCCGACGATCACGGTGTCAAATTTCATCGCGTTGCTCCTTCTCCAGACCGCAAAGCCCCTGGTACACCCAACGGGTAAATTCGCTTTCACGCAGGGCATCGCCCCAGGCGACAGGCTGAATGCCTTTCCAGCGCTCGTTTAAAAAATCGCTGAGCTGATCGAGCGACTGGGTGGCGGTGGTGGTATGAAAACGCTGCAACAGCCCGGCGGCACGGCAGGCACACAGCTCCCCCTGACAGGTGCCCATCCCGACGCGGGTGCGGCGGCGGAGATCGAGCAGGCTATTCACCGTCAGATTCTCTACCGCGTATTGCACTTCCCCGGCGGTAACGGCTTCGCATTCGCATACCAGACTGCGGCTCAGCCGTCCTTCGCCCAGCCAGACAGGTGTTCTGTCGCCATGGCGATAGACAGCCGAACCACGCAGGGGGGCGGGCAGGGAGATAATTTTTTGCAGCGTTTTCTCGGTGGACTGGCGCGAGCCGGGCAGGGGCTGGTCTGCGGTCACGCACGGTGCGGTATTGCCCAGTTTGCGGCAGACGGCATCCGTCGCCCATTCGGCCATCAGACGGTAGGTCATCAATTTGCCCCCGGTGATGGTGATAAACCCGTCCAGCCCGTCGCGCGCGGCATGGTCAAGCATCACGATGCCGCGGCTGACGTTGCGTCCGCTCGGATCGTCATCGCTGGCGACAAGCGGACGCACACCCGCGTAGGCGCGCAGAATACGCGTCTGGGCCATCACCGGCGCCAGTTTTTCCCCTTCACGCAGCAGGATGTCCACCTCTTCTGCGGTGACCCGATTGTAATCAATCTCGCTGTAGTCCACGTGCGTGGAGGTGGTGCCGATTAACGAAATGGTATCGCCCGGTACGAGGATGTCGGCATCAGACGGTTTGCGGCAGCGGTTGATGACATGGTTATTAATGCGGTGGTCGAGGATTAACAGCGAGCCTTTGGCCGGAAACATGCGCACAGATAAATCGGCGTATTCCGCAATGCGCTGCCCCCAGATCCCCGCCGCGTTGACCACCACGGCGGCATACAGCTCGCTCTGTTCGTTGTAGTGCATATCCAGGACCCGCACGCCTTTGATGCGATGCCCCTCACGGATAAGCCCGGTGACCTGATGGCCGGTCAGGATCCGCGCGCTATGCTCGCGGGCGTCCAGCATGTTGGCCGCCGTCAGGCGAAACGGATCTACGGTGCCGTCCGGGACCTTTACTGCACCCGTCAGTGCCGGATTAACCGAAGGCTCGATACGGCGCGCGAGGGCTGGGTCAATGGCTTGCGCCTGAATGCCTGCGGCCTGGCAGGCGGTAATGAAGGTTGACTGAAAGGCAAGATCGTCTTCGGGAAGCGTAATAAAGAGCCCGTCGGTGGGCTCAATGCAGTGACGGGCAATGCGCCGGAGGATCTGGTTTTCGGCGATACATTCGCCTGCCGATTCGCCGTCGGTGACGGCGTAGCGGGCGCCGCTGTGCAGCAGACCATGATTGCGTCCGGTTGCGCCCGTTGCAATATCATGGCGCTCCAGAAGCGTGACGCTCAGCCCCCTGAGCGCGCAGTCGCGGGCGATGCCTGCGCCGGTCGCGCCCCCGCCAATGATAATCACATCGCTATAGCGTGGATCGTGAATTGTCATTGCCAACCCTCTGTGTTCGTTTTATCTCATTTAGCCACATAAAAACTGTGGTTTGTTTGATATCGAACACAAACGAGCGAAATTCGAAAGTGAAACGTGATTTCATGCGCTTTTTTGCGCATTCTGTCATATTTCTGTAACAATCTGTGCGTTGATTCACAGTAACAATTACCGTGATTTCTTAACATCCCCGCCTCTCTGGCCGGGCGCGTGTTGTCCGGTCATTTTTTGAAAGGCCACGGAGGCTGTTATGCTCAGTATCTTTAAACCTGCGCCACATCGGGCGCGACTGCCAGAGGCAGAGATAGACCCTCTTTACCGCCGTCTGCGTTGGCAAATCTTCATGGGGATTTTCTTTGGCTATGCGGCGTACTATCTGGTACGTAAAAACTTCGCGCTTGCCATGCCGTACCTGGTGGAACAGGGCTTCTCACGCGGCGATCTCGGTTTCGCGCTGTCGGGGATCTCTATCGCCTACGGTTTTTCGAAATTCATTATGGGGTCAGTGTCGGATCGCTCCAATCCGCGCGTGTTCCTGCCCGCCGGTCTGATCCTGGCGGCAGCGGTCATGCTGTTCATGGGCTTTGTGCCGTGGGCGACCTCCAGTATCGCCATTATGTTTGTGCTGCTGTTCCTCTGCGGCTGGTTCCAGGGGATGGGGTGGCCACCGTGCGGACGCACCATGGTGCACTGGTGGTCGCAGAAAGAGCGCGGCGGTATCGTGTCGGTATGGAACTGCGCCCATAACGTGGGCGGCGGGCTTCCGCCGCTGCTGTTCCTGCTGGGGATGGCCTGGTTCAACGACTGGCACGCCGCGCTCTATATGCCAGCCTTTGGGGCAATCCTGGTGGCGATTATCGCCTTTGCGCTGATGCGCGACACGCCGCAGTCCTGCGGTTTGCCGCCGATTGAAGAGTACAAAAACGACTATCCGGATGATTACAGCGAGAAGCATGAAGAAGAGCTGACGGCAAAGCAGATCTTCATGAAATACGTGTTGCCGAACAAACTGCTGTGGTACATCGCGGTGGCGAACGTGTTCGTCTACCTGCTGCGTTACGGCATCCTCGACTGGTCACCGACCTACCTGAAAGAGGTGAAGCACTTTGCGCTGGATAAATCTTCCTGGGCCTACTTCCTCTACGAATACGCCGGGATCCCGGGGACGCTGATTTGCGGCTGGATGTCGGACAAAGTGTTTAAGGGCAACCGTGGGGCGACGGGCGTCTTCTTTATGACCCTCGTGACCATTGCCACCGTCGTCTACTGGCTCAACCCGCCGGGCAACCCGGGCGTGGACATGGCCTGTATGATCGTCATCGGCTTCCTGATTTATGGCCCTGTTATGCTGATTGGTCTGCATGCCCTGGAACTGGCACCGAAAAAAGCGGCAGGTACGGCGGCAGGCTTTACCGGTCTGTTCGGCTACCTGGGCGGTTCAGTGGCGGCGAGCGCCATTGTGGGCTATACCGTTGACTTCTTCGGCTGGGATGGCGGCTTTATGGTGATGATCGGCGGCAGCGTGCTGGCGGTACTGCTGCTGATTGTGGTCATGATCGGTGAAAAACGTCACCACGCGGAAGTGCTGGCGCGTCGTCAATAAGGAGCATTGCCATGAAAGTAACGCAAATCGCGACCGGTCTGCTGCTGGCGGGCCTGATGACCGGCTCCGCCCTGGCGGCGGATAAAATCGTTATTGCCCATCGCGGCGCAAGCGGCTATCTGCCGGAGCATACGCTGCCGGCGAAAGCGATGGCCTATGCGCAGGGGGCTGATTATCTGGAGCAGGATCTGGTGATGACGAAGGACGACCAGCTGGTCGTCCTGCATGACCACTATCTTGACCGGGTGACCGATGTGGCGGATCGTTTCCCGTACCGCGCCCGAAAAGATGGCCGTTTTTACGCCATTGACTTCACTCTGGATGAAATCCGCTCTCTGAATTTTACCGAGGGCTTTGAGATTGAAAACGGCAAGAAGGTGCAGGTTTACCCCGGACGTTTCCCGATGGGTAAATCGGACTTTCGCATCCATACCTTCCAGGAGGAGATTGAGTTTGTTCAGGGACTGAACCACTCGACCGGCAAACATATCGGTATCTACCCGGAAATCAAAGCGCCGTGGTTCCACCATCAGGAAGGGAAGGATATCGCCACGAAAACGCTGGAGGTGCTGAAACAGTACGGCTACACCAGCAAGAAGGACAAAGTTTACCTCCAGTGTTTTGACGCCGCGGAACTGAAGCGCATCAAAACCGAGCTGGAGCCAAAGATGGGGATGGATCTCAATCTGGTCCAGCTGATCGCTTATACCGACTGGAATGAAACCCAGGAGAAACAGGCAGACGGCAAGTGGGTAAACTACAACTACGACTGGATGTTTAAGCCGGGCGCGATGAAGCAGATCGCGCAGTACGCTGACGGGATCGGGCCGGATTACCACATGCTGGTAGCGGAAGGTTCAACCCCGGGCCACGTGAAGCTGACGGCGATGGTGAAAGAGGCTCACGCCAACAAGATGCAGGTGCATCCGTATACGGTGCGTGCTGACCAGTTGCCGCCGTATGCCACGGATGTGAATCAGCTTTACGAGGTGTTATATAAGCAGGCGGACGTGGACGGGTTGTTTACGGACTTCCCGGATAAAGCGGTGAGCTTTTTGAAGAATTAACGCTGAAATTGCCGGGTGGCGGCTGCGCCTTACCCGGCCTACGGACTGCGGTTTTGTAGGCCGGGTAAGCGAAGCGCCAACCAGCACAATCACATCTCGATCTCTATATCCCCTTTTGCCCGGCAGCAGCAGGGCAAAATTTCACCGTCGCTGATGAAGGCCAGCGGTTCGGTTATCCAGTCAACCTGACCGGTCACCAGACGACAGCGGCAGGAGCCGCAATAGCCCTCGCGGCACTGGTATTCAACGGCAATCTGGTGGGATTCCAGCGCAATAAGCAGGGAGGGGTGCTCTTCCTGGCACAGAAGCTCTGTGCCAGAAAGACGAAGCGTTACGCGGCTCATCAGAGCTGGAAGTCGCTCAAATCGTCGGTGTTGACTTCGGAGTCAATCTGACCGACCAGGTAGGAGCTCACTTCCACTTCCTGTGGGGCAACCTGCACGTTGTCAGAGACCAGCCAGGTGTTGATCCACGGGATTGGGTTGGAGCGGGTCTGGAACGGCAGATCCAGGCCGACCGCCTGCATGCGGATATTGGTGATGTACTCTACGTACTGGCAGAGAATATCTTTGTTCAGGCCGATCATGGAGCCGCCCTGGAACAGGTATTCCGCCCACTCTTTCTCCTGCTGTGCCGCCTGAACAAACAGGTCATAGCTCTCCTGCTTGCACTCTTCCGCAATCTCGGCCATCTCCGGATCGTCAGCGCCGCTGCGCAGCAGGTTCAGCATATGCTGGGTGCCGGTCAGATGCAGGGCTTCATCGCGGGCGATGAGGCGAATGATTTTGGCGTTGCCTTCCATCAACTCGCGTTCCGCGAAGGCGAAGGAGCAGGCGAAGCTGACGTAGAAGCGGATCGCTTCCAGCGCGTTCACGCTCATCAGGCACAGGTAGAGCTTTTTCTTCAGTTCACGCAGGTTCACGGTGACGGTTTTGCCGTTCACGCTGTGCGTACCTTCGCCCAGCAGGTGCCAGTAGCTGGTCATCTCGATCAGATCGTCGTAGAAGTGGGAGATGCCTTCCGCACGCTTCAGGATCTGTTCGTTGGTGACGATATCATCGAAGACAATCGCCGGATCGTTGACGATGTTACGGATGATGTGGGTATAGGAGCGGGAGTGGATCGTCTCGGAGAACGCCCACGTCTCGACCCAGGTCTCCAGCTCCGGGATGGAGATCAGCGGCAGCAGCGCCACGTTCGGGCTACGTCCCTGAATGGAGTCCAGCAGCGTCTGATACTTCAGGTTGCTGAGGAAGATGTGCTTTTCGTGTTCCGGCAGCGCCTGGAAATCGATGCGGTCGCGTGAAACGTCAACTTCTTCCGGACGCCAGAAGAAAGAGAGTTGCTTTTCAATCAGCTTTTCGAAGATGTCATATTTTTGCTGATCGTAGCGCGCCACGTTGACCGGCTGGCCGAAGAACATCGGCTCTTTGAGCTGGTCGTTTTTCGTCTGTGAAAAGGTGGTGTATGCCATGAGTATGTCCTGTGAGAGATTTTGTAGATCGGGCAAACAAAATCGTAGGCCGGGTAAGCGTAGCGCCACCCGGCATTTACATTAAATCTTACATGCGCCGCTTTCGCAGCCATCATCCTGAATAGAGGGTGCCAGATCGTCCTGCGCATCTTCCGCACCGTCGCGGGTGTTTTGATAGTACAGGGTCTTCACGCCAAATTTGTAGGCGGTGAGCAGGTCTTTCAGCAGCTGCTGCATCGGCACTTTTCCGGACGGGAAGCGTGACGGATCGTAGTTGGTGTTGGCAGAGATCGACTGGTCGATAAACTTCTGCATGATCCCCACCAGTTGCAGGTAGCCGTCGTTATTTGGCATCTCCCACAGCAGCTCGTAGTTGTTTTTCAGCAGCTCATAATCCGGCACCACCTGGCGCAGGATCCCATCTTTCGACGCTTTGATGCTGACATGACCGCGCGGCGGCTCAATACCGTTGGTAGCGTTGGAGATCTGCGAGGAGGTCTCGGACGGCATCAGGGCAGAGAGCGTGGAGTTACGCAGGCCGTGGGTCTTGATGGACTCGCGCAGGCCTTCCCAGTCAAGGTGCAGCGGCTCGTTGGCGATCGCATCCAGGTCTTTCTTATAGGTGTCGATCGGCAAAATGCCTTTGGAATAGGTGGTTTCATTGAACCACGGGCAGGCGCCTTGCTCGATAGCCAGTTCGTTCGAGGCTTTCAGCAGGTAGTACTGAATGGCTTCGAAGGTCTGGTGCGTCAGGTTGTTGGCGCTGCCGTCTGAATAACGCTTGCCATTTTTTGCCAGCCAGTAGGCGTAGTTGATCACGCCGATGCCGAGGGTACGACGACCCATTGCACCGCGTTTTGCCGCCGGGATTGGGTAATCCTGGTAATCCAGCAGCGCATCCAGGGCACGAACCGCCAGCACCGCCAGCTCTTCCAGTTCGTCCAGGCTATTGATCGCACCCAGGTTGAACGCGGAGAGCGTACACAGCGCGATTTCGCCATTTTCGTCGTTCACATCTTCCAGCGGTTTGGTCGGCAGGGCGATCTCCAGACACAGGTTGGACTGGCGCACTGGCGCAACGACCGGATCGAACGGGCTGTGGGTGTTGCAGTGGTCAACGTTCTGGATGTAGATACGGCCGGTAGAGGCGCGTTCCTGCATCATCAGGGAGAACAGTTCAACCGCTTTCACACGCTGTTTACGGATGCTGTCGTCTTTTTCATATTTGCTGTACAGACGCTCGAACTCATCCTGATCGGCAAAGAAGGCGTCATACAGGCCCGGGACGTCGGACGGGCTGAAGAGGGTAATATCTTCACCTTTCAGCAGACGGGTATACATCAGCTTGTTGATCTGTACGCCGTAGTCCATGTGACGCACGCGGTTGCCTTCCACGCCACGGTTGTTTTTCAGCACCAGCAGGCTTTCTACTTCCAGATGCCACATCGGGTAGAAGAGGGTGGCTGCACCGCCACGCACGCCGCCCTGAGAGCAGGATTTTACCGCGGTCTGGAAGTGTTTGTAGAACGGGATACAGCCGGTGTGGAACGCTTCGCCGCCACGAATCGGGCTGCCCAGCGCACGAATGCGACCGGCGTTAATGCCGATACCGGCACGCTGGGAAACGTATTTCACAATGGCGCTGGAGGTCGCGTTGATGGAGTCCAGGCTGTCGCCGCACTCGATCAGCACGCAGGAGCTGAACTGGCGGGTTGGGGTGCGAACGCCGGACATGATTGGCGTTGGCAGAGAAATCTTGAACGTGGAAACCGCATCGTAGAAACGCTTCACGTATTCCAGACGGGTTTCACGCGGGTAGTTCGAGAACAGGCAGGCCGCCACAAGAATGTAGAGGAACTGGGCGCTTTCGTAGATCTCGCCGGTCACGCGGTTCTGGACCAGGTATTTCCCTTCCAGCTGTTTCACCGCGGCGTAGGAGAAGTTCATATCACGCCAGTGATCGATAAACCCGTCCATCTGCTTGAACTCTTCTTCCGTATAGTCTTCCAGCAGATGCGTGTCGTACTTGCCAAGCTCGACCATCTTCACCACATGATCGAACAGCGCTGGCGGCTCAAACTGACCGTAGGCTTTTTTACGCAGGTGGAAAATCGCCAGACGGGCAGCGAGGTACTGATAATCCGGCGCGTCGCGGGAGATGAGATCCGCCGCGGCTTTGATAATGGTTTCGTGGATATCAGACGTTTTGATGCCGTCATAGAACTGGATATGGGAGCGCAGTTCAACCTGGGAGATCGATACGTTATTCAGCCCTTCTGCTGCCCAGTCGAGAACTCGATGGATTTTGTCCAGATTGATACGCTCGGTGGTACCGTCGCGCTTTGTCACCAGCAGACTCTGATTCATGTGGGTTTTTACCTGTCCGTGAAAAAAAGAAATATCCCCCGTTTATCCACAGGTTGTTGTGGATAAATACTATATATAGGGGTTTCGCATTAAGCATAACGCAAGATGGTGAGTATTCTAGTAAGGATTCTTTTGAGTACAAGAGTTGATTTTGAGGTTAAATTGAGGTTGTCAAAGCGTAAAAAAGCGTAAGTCCTCGTACCGTAAGGCCTGGACGACATGTCAATATTCCAGAAAAAAAAATGAAAATTTGATCGACTGCTGATTTCTTCAACGGGTGGTCAAAAATGCGCAACAAACTGCTGCGCATTCGTCAGAAAAAGAGTAATTACTCTTGCTCATTTTTGGCGGTGGTATGGAGCATATAGTTAACGTCCACGCCTGGCGCCAGTTTGAATTTGTCGGTCAGGGGATTGTAGTGCAGGCCGGTCATATGCTGCTCTTTCAGGCTGGTGCCGTCGACCCAGCTCAGTAATTCCGCCGGCTTGATGAATTTTTTCACATCGTGCGTGCCTTTTGGCACCATCCGCAGCACATACTCCGCGCCGACCACCGCCATCAGCCAGGCCTTGCCGTTGCGGTTGATGGTAGAGAAGAACACCTGACCGCCCGGCTTCACCAGCGCGGCACAGGCTTTCACCACCGATTGCGGATCGGGAACATGCTCCAGCATCTCCATGCAGGTGACAACGTCGTACTGGTGGGCGTGCTCCGCCGCATGGGCTTCAACCGTTTCCTGCACGTACTCCACCTGGATACCGCTCTCCAGCGCGTGTAGACGCGCCACCTGTAGCGGCTCGAAGCCCATATCCAGCCCGGTCACCGTGGCGCCTTCGCGCGCCATGCTCTCGGCCAGGATGCCGCCACCGCACCCCACATCGAGCACCTTTTTACCGAACAGGCCGCCGGAACGCTCCGCGATATAGCCCAGGCGCAGGGGGTTAATGCGGTGCAGCGGTTTGAACTCACCTTCAAGATCCCACCAGCGCGAGGCCACGGCTTCAAATTTGGCGATCTCTTCGTGGTCGACGTTGTCAGCCATCGGGGATTTTTCCGCATTCATGGACGCTTTTACTCCGTAATTTAAAGACGAGGAAGTATATCAGGATAACAAAGCAAATTAGTTTAAACCTAAGCGGGTGTGTTATAATTTCCGACCTTTGAATCCGGGATACAGTAGAGGGATAGCGGTTAGATGAGCGACCTTGCGAGAGAAATTACACCGGTTAACATCGAGGAAGAGCTGAAGAGCTCCTATCTGGATTATGCGATGTCGGTCATTGTTGGCCGTGCGCTGCCGGATGTCCGCGATGGACTTAAGCCGGTACACCGTCGCGTACTATACGCCATGAACGTATTGGGCAATGACTGGAATAAAGCGTACAAAAAATCTGCCCGTGTCGTTGGTGACGTAATCGGTAAATACCATCCTCATGGTGACTCCGCGGTGTACGGCACCATCGTCCGTATGGCGCAGCCGTTCTCGCTGCGTTACATGCTGGTTGATGGTCAGGGTAACTTCGGTTCTATCGACGGCGACTCCGCTGCGGCAATGCGTTATACGGAAATCCGCCTGGCGAAGATTGCCCATGAGCTGATGGCCGATCTGGAAAAAGAGACGGTAGATTTTGTCGACAACTATGACGGCACGGAAAAAATTCCTGACGTTATGCCGACGAAGATCCCTAACCTGCTGGTAAACGGTTCGTCCGGTATCGCCGTAGGTATGGCGACCAACATTCCACCGCACAACATCACCGAAGTGATTAACGGCTGCCTGGCCTATATCGACGATGAAGAGATCAGCATTGAAGGGCTGATGGAACACATCCCGGGCCCGGACTTCCCGACCGCAGCGATTATTAATGGCCGTCGCGGTATCGAAGAAGCGTACCGTACCGGTCGCGGCAAGATCTATATTCGTGCCCGCGCCGAAGTGGAAGCGGATGCCAAATCTGGCCGTGAGACCATTATCGTCCACGAAATTCCGTATCAGGTGAACAAAGCGCGCCTGATCGAGAAGATTGCCGAGCTGGTTAAAGAGAAACGTATTGAAGGTATCAGCGCGCTGCGTGATGAGTCTGACAAAGACGGCATGCGTATCGTGATTGAAATCAAACGCGACGCGGTAGGGGAAGTGGTGCTTAACAACCTCTACTCCCTGACGCAGCTTCAGGTCTCCTTTGGCATCAACATGGTTGCGCTGCACCATGGTCAGCCGAAGATCATGAACCTGAAAGATATTCTGAGCGCGTTCGTGCGTCACCGCCGCGAAGTGGTGACCCGCCGGACTATTTTCGAACTGCGTAAAGCCCGCGATCGTGCGCACATCCTTGAAGCGCTGGCGGTTGCGCTGGCGAACATCGACCCGATCATCGAGCTGATCCGTCGTGCGCCAACCCCTGCCGAAGCGAAAGCGGGCCTGATCGCGCAGCCGTGGGATCTGGGCAACGTCTCTGCGATGCTGGAACGTGCCGGTGACGATGCCGCGCGTCCTGAGTGGCTGGAGCCGCAGTACGGTATTCGCGAGGGCAAATACTGGCTGACCGAACAGCAGGCCCAGGCGATTCTGGATCTGCGTCTGCAGAAACTGACCGGCCTTGAGCATGAAAAACTGCTCGACGAGTACAAAGAGCTGCTGGAGCAGATCGCTGAGCTGCTGCACATTCTGGGCAGCGCCGATCGTCTGATGGAAGTCATCCGCGAGGAGCTGGAGCTGGTCCGGGATCAGTTCGGTGACGAGCGTCGCACGGAAATCACCGCCAACTCCGCGGATATCAACATCGAAGACCTGATCAACCAGGAAGACGTTGTTGTTACCCTGTCTCACCAGGGCTACGTGAAGTACCAGCCGTTAACCGACTATGAAGCACAGCGCCGTGGCGGCAAAGGCAAGTCAGCGGCACGTATTAAAGAAGAAGACTTTATCGACCGCCTGCTGGTGGCCAACACCCACGACACCATCCTCTGCTTCTCCAGCCGGGGCCGTCTGTACTGGATGAAGGTTTATCAGCTGCCAGAAGCGAGCCGTGGCGCCCGTGGACGTCCAATCGTCAACCTGTTGCCGCTGGAACAAAACGAACGTATTACGGCGATCCTGCCGGTTCGCGAATACGCTGAAGGGGTGAACGTCTTTATGGCGACCGCCAGCGGCACGGTGAAGAAAACCGCTCTGACCGAGTTCAGCCGCCCACGTTCTGCCGGCATTATCGCCGTCAACCTGAACGAAGGCGATGAACTGATTGGCGTGGATCTGACCTCCGGCTCCGATGAAGTGATGCTCTTCTCTGCCGCCGGTAAAGTGGTGCGCTTCAAAGAGAACGCGGTGCGCGCCATGGGCCGTACGGCGACCGGTGTCCGCGGGATCAAACTGGCGGGCGAAGACAGCGTGGTCTCCCTGATTGTTCCACGTGGCGAAGGCGCAATCCTCACCGTCACCCAGAATGGTTACGGTAAGCGTACTGCCCAGGACGAATATCCAACCAAGTCCCGTGGCACCCAGGGCGTTATCTCGATCAAAGTCACCGAGCGCAACGGTTCCGTTGTTGGCGCGGTACAGGTCGATGATGCCGACCAGATCATGATGATCACCGATGCCGGTACGCTGGTGCGTACCCGCGTGTCGGAAATCAGCGTGGTGGGCCGTAACACCCAGGGCGTGATCCTCATCCGTACCGCGGAAGATGAAAACGTGGTGGGTCTGCAGCGTGTTGCTGAGCCAGTGGATGACGAAGAGCTCGACTCTATCGACGGTAGCGTGGCAGAAGGTGACGATGAAATCGCGCCGGAAGCGGAAATCGACGATGATGCGGCAGATGATGCCGAAGAGTAATCTCTTCTGATGACAAAGGGCCGGTTTCCGGCCCTTTTCTTTTGTCGCGGCGCTGAATTGCAGACAACCGAACGTTGCGACGGCGGCGATTTACCGCTACCTTAACCCATTCCTTGTGAACCTGACGGCGGAGCCTCGCCCCCTTGAAATACCTCGTCTCCTTTCGAACCACGCTGAAAGTTTCTCGCTATCTTTTTCGGGCGCTGGCGCTCCTGATTTGGGTGCTTATCGCGCTATTTTCGGTGTTTTACATCGTCAATGCGCTGCACCAGAAGGAGGCGGAGATCCGTCAGGAGTTTAGCCTCAGCTTCGATCAGTCCCAGCGCTATATTCAGCGCACCGCGGACGTCATGAAGGAGCTCAAATATATCGCCGAAAACCGTCTGACGGCGGAAAATGGTGTGCTGGCTATCCGCGGGCGCGACAGTAAGGCAGATGTCCCCAACTTTGAACCGCTTTTCCCCGACTCTGACTGCTCGGCGATGGGCTCAGCGTGGCGGGGATCGCTGGAGTCGCTGGCCTGGTTTATGCGCTACTGGCGCGATAACTTCTCGGCAGCCTATGACCTGAACCGCGTCTTCCTGATTGGCAGCGAAAATCTCTGTATGGCCGATTTTGGCCTGCGCGATGTGCCGGTGGACCGCGACAGCGCGCTGAAAAGCCTGCACGAGCGGATCATCAAATACCGTAACGCGCCTCAGGATGAGCGCGGTAATAATCTGTTCTGGATAAGCCAGGGTCCGCGTTCAGGAGTAGGGTACTTCTATGCCCTAACGCCGGTCTATCTGGGCAACCGTCTGCAGGCGATGCTCGGTATTGAGCAGACTATCCGCATGGAGAACTTTTTCACCCCGGGTAATCTGCCGATGGGCGTGACCATTCTCGATGAAAACGGTCACTCTCTCATTTCACTGGCCGGGCCGGAATCGCGGCTGAAGGTTGATCCTCGCTGGATGCAGGAGCGCTCATGGTTTGGCTACAGCGCCGGTTTTCGTGACCTGGTGTTGAAAAAAAGCCTGCCGCCTTCGTCGCTGAGCATTGTTTACTCCGTACCAGTGGATATGGTGCTGGAGCGTATTCGGATACTGATCCTCAACTCGGTACTGCTAAACGTGCTGGTGGGGATTGCGCTGTTTACCCTCGCGCGGATGTACGAGCGTAAAATCTTTATTCCGGCGGAGAACGATGCCCAGCGTCTTGAAGAGCATGAGCAGTTTAACCGCAAGATTGTTGCCTCTGCGCCAGTGGGGATCTGTATTTTACGCACCCTTGACGGGACCAACATCCTCAGTAACGAGCTGGCGCATAACTATCTCAATATGCTCACCCATGAGGACCGACAGCGGCTGACGCAGATTATCTGTGGGCAGCAGGTCAACTTCGTCGATGTCCTGACCAGTAACAATACCAACCTGCAGATAAGCTTTGTCCATTCGCGCTATCGCAATGAGAACGTGGCGATCTGCGTGCTGGTGGATGTCTCCGCCCGCGTCAAAATGGAAGAGTCTTTGCAGGACATGGCCCAGTCCGCCGAACAGGCCAGCCAGTCGAAATCGATGTTCCTTGCCACCGTCAGTCACGAACTGCGTACTCCGCTCTACGGGATTATCGGTAACCTCGATCTACTGCAGACCAAAGAGCTGCCGCGCGGCGTTGACCGTCTGGTGACGGCGATGAACAACTCCTCCAGCCTGCTGCTGAAAATCATCAGCGACATTCTCGACTTCTCTAAAATTGAGTCCGAGCAGCTGAAAATTGAACCGCGCGAATTCTCGCCGCGCGAGGTGATGAACCATATCAGCGCCAACTACCTGCCGCTGGTGGTGCGTAAGCAGCTGGGGCTGTACTGCTTTATTGAGCCGGACGTGCCGCTAACGCTGCAGGGCGATCCGATGCGCCTGCAGCAGGTGATCTCCAACCTGCTCAGCAACGCCATTAAGTTCACTGACATGGGTTGCATTGTAATGCATGTCGCCAAAGCGGGGGACTACCTGAGCATTCGCGTGCGCGACACCGGGGTGGGAATTCCGGCCAAAGAGGTGGTCAAATTGTTCGACCCGTTCTTCCAGGTGGGGACGGGGGTTCAGCGTAACTTCCAGGGCACCGGGCTGGGGCTGGCGATCTGTGAAAAACTGATCAGCATGATGGACGGCGATATCTCGGTGGATACCGAACCGGGCATGGGCAGTCAGTTTACTATCCGTATTCCACTTTATGCGGCGCAGTCACCGGCTAACATGCTGATTGAGGGATTAAGTGATAAACGCTGCTGGCTGGCGGTCAATAATGCCTCGCTGTATGCCTACCTGGAATCCCTGCTGACCTCATACGGCATCCGGGTGGCGCGCTACGCCGGACAAACCCCGGACGCGGAAGATATGCTTCTCACCGACGATGAGCTGACGAAACCGTGGCAGGGTAAAGCGGCGGTGATCTTCTGCCGGCGCCATATCGGTATCGCCCTGGAGCGTGCGCACGGCGAGTGGGTGAACAGCGTGGCCTCGCCGCACGAGCTGATTACGCTGCTGGCGCGTATCTATCGTGTGGAAATGGACAGCGCAGACGGGACAACGTCGCTGCCGTCGCCGGAATCCGAGCAGTCGTTGAATGAGGACATGATGATCCTGGTGGTGGACGACCATCCGATTAACCGTCGCCTGCTGGCCGATCAGCTCGGCTCGCTGGGCTATCAGTGCAAAACGGCGAATGACGGCGTGGATGCCCTCAATGTGCTGAGCAAAAACCGTATCGACATTGTCCTGAGTGATGTGAACATGCCGAATATGGATGGCTATCGCCTGACTCAGCGCATCCGTCAGCTCGGTCTGACGCTGCCGGTGGTGGGTGTCACCGCTAACGCGCTGGCAGAGGAGAAGCAGCGTTGTCTGGAATCGGGGATGGATAGCTGTCTTTCCAAGCCGGTGACGCTGGATGTCCTGAAACAGACGCTGTCGGTATATGCGGAGCGGGTGAGAAGAGCGCGGGGATAAAAAAAAGCCCAGAAATGGGCTTTTTTATTATTGCCGGGTGGCGCTGACGCTTACCCGGCCTACGCTACCTGTAGGCCCGTGCAAGCGAAGCGCCGCCGGGCATGTAGCTCATTACTCTTTATCCGCAGGACTCAGGGTCACGGAGGAGAGGTAGTTCAGCAGGGCGATGTCGTTCTCCACGCCCAGCTTCATCAT
The DNA here is from genome assembly GCF_002920195.1 of Leclercia sp. LSNIH8. Lineage (NCBI taxonomy): Bacteria > Pseudomonadati > Pseudomonadota > Gammaproteobacteria > Enterobacterales > Enterobacteriaceae > Leclercia > Leclercia sp. LSNIH8. Next base: position 106,991 of record NZ_PQJY01000010.1, read on the forward strand.
CGCCGATTTTTTCTGGCTACTGATGGTCTTGATGCTGCGGTTCAGCTTCTTGGCAATTTCGGTCACCAGGAAACCTTCGGCAAACAGACGCAGGACTTCGCTCTCTTTTGGCGACAGGCGTTTGTCGCCGTAACCGCCAGCGCTGATTTTTTCCAGCAGGCGAGAGACGCTTTCCGGCGTGAATTTTTTCCCTTTCTGCAGCGCGGCCAGCGCTTTCGGCAGATCGGTCGGCGCGCCCTGTTTCAGGACGATGCCTTCGATATCGAGATCCAGAACCGCGCTTAAAATCGCTGGGTTATTGTTCATGGTCAGCACGATGATCGAAATGCTTGGGAAATGACGCTTGATGTATTTGATCAGCGTAATCCCGTCACCGTACTTATCTCCAGGCATGGAAAGGTCGGTGATGAGCACGTGCGCATCAAGCTTTGGCAGGTTATTAATCAGTGCTGTGGAATCTTCAAATTCACCGACTACATTCACCCACTCGATCTGTTCAAGTGATTTGCGAATACCGAACAGTACAATCGGATGGTCATCGGCAATAATTACGTTCATATTGTTCATGTATAGGGCTACCTTGCTACAGCAAGCTTTTGACGTAGGCGTCAATGTCGCTGATGTATTTTTCTATGCTGGCGGCATCTTTCTCACGAATAAGATGTTCCAGCGTTTCACATAATTGCTTGCCTGGAACCAGATTAAGCATGGCAAACACCCCTTTGAGCCGGTGTGCTGTCTGAGCCAGCGCCGCGAAGTCGTTCACGGCCGATTCAGTATACAACCTCTTAACATCATCTGGAACTGTGTCTACAAAGAGCGAATAATATCCGCTGGCATGAAGTTCAGCATTTTCATTGCCACCCAGTGGGGATTCCGGGATCGTTTCCTGCGCCAGTTGCTCTTCTATTAGTTGTAGTACAGCTTCCTGCATAGCATTGCTCATATTAAAGTTGACGCGCACCTGGCCGGGGCCAATTTTCCGCACGCCTGGCTCATCATCGCTTAAAAGCAAGCCCGAGGCAGTAAGATTAGACGGATTATCTGTTAAAAAGAGATCATATTCTTGACTTGCCAGCCGTTCGTCAGGGGATATACAGGTTGCACCCCAGTTTTCCAGCTGACGAACCACAATATTGCGGATCTCGTTTGAGGTTACATCCACCATTATTACCACATCATCCAGCAGGCGTTCATCCTCCTCCGCGTCCTGCGGGCTTGCCGCCATTTTGACGTGAAGCGAGTAGCGGGTGCCCAGCGACTCACGCGCTTTGATATTCAGATGGCCGCCAAGCTTACGCGCCAGCTGATCGCAGAGCCAGAAGGTGAGGGCATTGGCTTTGCCATAGTTGTCGCCCTGGGTCTCGTTGAGGAACGGGAAGTGCAGATTATCAATTTCGCTGGCGGTAACCCCTTCGCCGGTATCCAGAATGCGGAAGGTGAGACGGTCTTCAGCCGATTCATCGCTGCTCACTTCAAGGGTAATTTTGCCGATCTGGGTGGTGGTGACTGCGTACTGGATCAGCATCAATAGAATGCGGCGCAGGGCGTCGCGGTCGCCATGACGCTCATCGTTCGCGCGCAGCGGGTTGTTAATCAGCAGCTGCAGCCCTTTACGCTTGATGACCGGCAGCACTTCCGGCACTACTTCATCAATCAGATCCTGAATGGAAAACAGCGAGGCCGTGCTCTTCCAGGTGTCATTTTCCAGCATGTTGGCAAGCTGGATCTCATCCACCAGCCGTACCAGCGTATCGGCATGAGCGGAAAGCTGCATGCTCTCCGGGGTGGATAAATGGGCGGCTTCGCTGGCAAGCGCCTTCAGCGGCAGCTTGAACGCTTCGCCGATATTTTGCATAAACGCCGCGCGGCCCTGCTGGTTTTTCTCATACAGCCTTTGCGCCTGCTTGAGCTTTTTATTGACCAGCACCTCGCGATCCTGATCGCGAATAATGAAAATCTGCGTGCGCGATGCCACCTGGCTGCGGAACTGGCGGATCTCGTACAGCTCATTATTAATCGTGGCCTGAATCACCCCCTGGTGCTGATCCGCCATGCTGGTGATGTTTTGCAGATTCAGGTGGGGCAGCAGATGGTCGGCAATTTTGTTGCTGATCACCGTACGGTTAGCCTCCTGGTCGTGGACCAGCAGGCCGAGCGGCAGCACAGAGACAATCTCTTCATTGAGGGCGCGCAGGACACGCAGCTCGTTGTTGGTACCGGCTGCCACAGGAACATCGCTCTGGCGACCTGGCTGCGAACGGAAGGTACTGTAACCGAACAGCGCCAGCGCCAGCAGACCAATATTAAGCAGCAGGGGCAACAGGATGTTTTGCAGCGTATCCAGCAGCAGCGTACCGAAAGGCACCTGCCAGACCAGACGCATGCCGGTGGTGTTCAGGGTGGAAGCAATTTCGATTTTCGAACCATTAAAGGTGATAGAGACGCTGTCAGGGCTCTCTTTATCCGTCGGCGCGCGCAGGTTTTGCGCTCCGTTGTCCTGCTCCAGGCGGAAGCTTTCCAGCGGCATATCCGGCGGGATCAGATCGTTGATGGGCAGATCGAAGGCCACCACCGTGGCCAGGTGGCCTGGCTGATTGAATGTTGTACGCAGGGTGAAGTAGTGGCCATTTTGCCAGGCCAGTCGGCGCAGGGAGGAGAAACTTTCGCGCTCATCCAGGGCGTTAGCCTGCTGCAGCATCTCCGCGCGACGGGAATCGACAATATTACCCACCGTAGACTCTTTGAACCCGGAGGAGAGATCTTTGAGTGGCAGGGTGGAGATCAGGATCATGCTGTTGTCCTGACCGTTGAGATAGTACATCGACCAGGGAACGGTCTCCGCGCCCCACAGCGTATCCAGATAGGTCGACATGCGCTGGGTCATCTCCAGCGTAGCGCTGTCGTGGGAACCAAAAATCAGGGCTTCGGTTTTGCGTCGCGTTTTCTCAAGATAGTAGACGTCCTGCTTCAGGCGCGTCTCCTGCAAACCTTCAGCAGAGGAGGTGGTAGGTGTTGCCGCGATATTGTCGTAAATCTGCCAGGTGGCGTAGCGCCAGGTATCGATGCGCTTATGCAGCGCGTGGCTGATATCGACAATCTGATAGCTGCGGTCTTTGAGCCAGGTGTTCACGGCGCTTTGCACCATTACGCCCATGGTCACTAACAGCACAACGATCAATAGAAGAAAGAAACGAGTAATGCTGCCCGGAAGCAGGGAGAACTTGTTCGCGGCTGTGGTTTCAGACTGACTCATTGATGTGTTTAACCCGTTATGGCTGCGCTTCAGGCGAGTAGGGCAGTATAAAGCGTAATAATCGAATTTCCAGCCTCACGCCACGGATGAGGCTGACTTTTTCACGTCGTTGCAGGACGAAAAAGGATTGTCTTAAATTTGTACGCCCAGGTAAAAATTGTACAAATAACTCACAAAAGTTGAAAAAAAATAGCACGAATAAACAAGAAATTAAATTCACCACGCAATTTATGAGCCTAAAAATAGCAAGCGAAGATTTAATTAATAGTCGTTATAGTTACAGGTGAGTAGCACAAATTATATAAAATTGCGTAAGGATGAGTAAAAAAAACCGAATGCATTGCATTCGGTTCAATTCTGGATAAACAGACATTCAAATTTGAATGACGGTAATAAATAAAGTTAATGATGATAGCGAGAGATATTTTAGTAGCCGCTGCGGTTTTTGTTTTGTCAATCAGTGCTATAATTTATTTTTGTATATGTCTTTGATTTGTATAATTAATTTTAGAAATTTGATTTTTAGTGCGCTATTTTTTAGCTAAATGTGCGAACAAAAAGTTCCCTGAAATTTACAATTTGAAACATCTATACGGTAATATGAAACATCTTAAAAGTTTTCGTATCATATTCTTATTGGATTATTCTGTATTTTTGAGGAGAATGAACTTGCCGACTGGTTAAGAGGGTTAATCAGTAAGCAGTGGTAATAAAAGACATATAACAGAGGGTTAAAATAATGAAAGTTAAAGTACTGTCCCTCCTGGTGCCAGCACTGCTGGTAGCAGGCGCAGCGAATGCGGCTGAAATTTATAACAAAGACGGCAACAAATTAGATCTCTACGGTAAAGTAGACGGTCTGCACTATTTCTCTGATGACGACGGCGCTGATGGCGATCAGACTTACATGCGTCTCGGCTTCAAAGGCGAAACTCAGGTTAACGATCAGATCACCGGCTACGGTCAGTGGGAATACCAGATTCAGGGCAACACCACCGAGAGCGACAACCAGTCCTGGACACGTGTGGCCTTCGCGGGTCTGAAGTTCGCTGAAGCAGGTTCTTTCGACTACGGTCGTAACTACGGCGTAATCTACGACGTCACCTCCTGGACCGACGTTCTGCCAGAATTCGGCGGCGACACCTACGGTTCCGACAACTTCCTGCAATCCCGTGCTAACGGCGTTGCAACCTACCGTAACCAGGACTTCTTCGGTCTGGTTGATGGCCTGAACTTTGCTCTGCAGTATCAGGGTAAAAACGGCAGCGTCAGCGGTGAAAACGACACCGGTCGTAGCCTGCTGAAACAGAACGGCGACGGCTTCGGCGGCTCCCTGACTTACGATCTGGGCGAAGGCTTCAGCGTAGGTGCGGCAGCAGCCTCTTCTAAACGCACCGCAGACCAGAACGCTGCAGGCGTTTACGGCGACGGCGACCGTGCTGAAGTGTACAGCGGCGGCCTGAAATATGACGCGAACAACCTGTACCTGGCAGCGCAGTACTCCCAGACCTACAACGCCACCCGTTTCGGCAACTCTCAGAACGGCAGCGACATTTACGGCTTCGCTAACAAAGCACAGAACTTCGAAGTGGTTGCACAGTACCAGTTCGACTTCGGTCTGCGTCCATCCGTGGCTTACCTGCAGTCTAAAGGTAAGGACATTGATAACTACGGCGACCAGGATCTGCTGAAATATGTTGATGTTGGCACGACTTACTACTTCAACAAAAACATGTCCACCTACGTGGATTACAAAATCAACCTGCTGGATAATAACTCCTTCACCCGTCAGGCTGGCATCAGCACCGATGACATCGTAGCACTGGGTCTGGTTTACCAGTTCTAAGTCTTACGTACTATTGCGAAAGGGGCCAAAGGGCCCCTTTTTTTTGTTTTACCATCAGGCCCTTACAAAGCCTGTTTTTTGGTGTACTCTTGCCGGTCTCAGGCTTGAGGATAATAACGAATGGAAATTACTTTTTTGCGTGTCGGCTTGCTGGCGACGCTGTTTATGCTGGCTGCGTGTGACGCACCTGCTCCCTCTGCAAAGAGCGAAACCGCCGCCGCGACGGTGCTGGAAGGGAAAACGATGGGTACCTTCTGGCGCGTCAGCGCCATCGATCTCTCCGCTGCCCGGGCTGAAGAGCTGCGCGGGAAGATCCAGGCTCAGCTGGACGGCGATGACCAGTTAATGTCCACTTATAAAAACGACTCCGCGCTGATGCGCTTTAACCAGTCGAAGAGTACCTCGCCCTGGCCGGTGAGCGAAGCGATGGCTGACATTGTCACCGAATCGCTGCGGGTGGGCTACAAAACGAACGGCGCGATGGACATTACCGTCGGCCCACTGGTTAACCTGTGGGGCTTTGGCCCGAATAAGCAGCCGGTGAAAACCCCCGATCAGGCGCAAATTGACGATGCCCGGGCGAAAACGGGGCTGCAGCATCTGTCCGTGATTAATCAGTCCGGCCAGCAGTATCTGCAAAAAGATATTCCCGATCTGTTTGTCGATCTCTCAACGGTGGGCGAAGGTTACGCCGCCGATCACCTGGCCCGGCTAATGGCCGAAGAGGGGATCTCGCGCTATCTGGTATCGGTAGGCGGGGCGCTGGTCAGCCGGGGCATGAACGCCAGCGATAAACCCTGGCGCGTGGCGATCCAGAAGCCGACCGATGAGCAAAACGCCGTGCAGGCCATTCTCGATATCAACGGCCACGGTATCAGTACCTCCGGCAGCTACCGCAACTATTATGAGCTGGACGGAAAACGCATTTCGCACGTAATCGATCCGCAGACCGGTCGTCCGATTACCCACAACCTGGTGTCGGTGACGGTGATCTCCCCGACGGCTCTGGAGGCCGATGCCTGGGATACCGGCCTGATGGTGCTGGGGACGGAAAAAGCCAAAGAGGTTGTACGTCAGCAAGGACTGGCTGTCTATATGATCACCCGCGAAGGGGAGGGCTTCAAAACCTGGATGTCCCCGCAGTTTGCCAGTTTCCTCGTTAACGGGAAGAATTAAAAAGCAAGGTTGCGGGTTTTTTGTCGGCTGGCGCTCAGGCAGGCTATGAGTATGCTTACAGAAGGAGCCGATCATGAAAAAGCCGAACCTGAATAATGATGATGAATGCTGGCTGGCGGTGCTGGCCCGCGATCGCCATGCCGATGGTCAGTTTGTGTTTGCTGTGCAGACCACCGGCATCTTCTGCCGCCCCTCCTGCCGGGCGCGCCACGCCCTACGTGAAAACGTTCGCTTTTACCCCGATGCCCGCCATGCGGCGCAGGCGGGGTTTCGTCCCTGCAAACGCTGCCGCCCGGATCAACAGGACCCGCAGGCGCAGCGCGTCGCCACCATCGAAAAAGCCTGCCGGTTGCTGGAGCAGGAGCAGCCTTTGACCCTTGAGCAGCTGGCGCAGCAGGTGGCGATGAGCCCGTATCATCTTCATCGTCTGTTCAAAACCGCCACCGGGATGACCCCGAAAGCCTGGCAGCAGGCGGCGCGGGCAAAACGGCTGCGCCATGCCCTTGCGCAGGGGGATAAAATTACTGACTCCGTGCTGGCGGCAGGTTTCCCCGACAGCAGCAGCTATTATCGCAACGCGGACGCCACGCTGGGGATGACCGCGAAGCAGTACCGCAGCGGCGGGGAAGAGACCACCGTGCGCTACGCCCTGAGCGACTGTACGCTGGGGCGCTGCCTGGTGGCGGAAAGCGCGCGGGGGATCTGCGCTATTTTACCCGGCGATGACGACAGCACGCTGGTTGCCGAGCTGGCGACCCTTTTTCCGCACGCCCGGCGGGAACAGGCAGATGCCGCCTTTGCCGCCCGCGTCGCCCGGGTGATCGCCAGCGTGGATAACCACGCCGTGGCGCTCGCCCTGCCGCTGGATATTCGCGGCACCGCCTTTCAGCGTCAGGTCTGGCAGGCCTTGCGCGCCATTCCCGGCGGCGAAACGGCAAGCTATCAACAGGTGGCAAACGCCATTGGACATCCTGGCGCGGTGCGGGCAGTGGCCCGGGCCTGTGCTGCCAACAAACTGGCGGTTATCATCCCTTGTCATCGTGTGGTGCGAAGCGATGGCGGGATCTCGGGCTACCGCTGGGGTACGGCCCGCAAAGCGGCGCTGCTGCGTCGGGAAGCGAAAAAAGAGGAGGTGTGATGCTCGATCTCTTTGCAGATGAACAACCCTGGCAGGAGCCGCTTGCGCCCGGTGCGGTGATCCTGCGCCGCTTTGCCCGGGCTGGAGCGCCTGCATTAATGCAGGCAATCGAACAGGTGGCTACCGTCTCGCCGTTCCGCCAGATGGTCACCCCCGGGGGCTACACCATGTCGGTGGCAATGACCAACTGTGGCGGGCTGGGCTGGACCACCAATCAGCGGGGCTATCTCTACTCCCCAAAAGACCCGCTTACCGACGCCCTCTGGCCACCGATGCCGGAGGCGTTTGCCACCCTGTGCCACGATGCTGCCTGCGCGGCGGGCTACCCTGAGTTCCAGCCGGACGCTTGTCTTATCAACCGTTACGCGATTGGGGCTAAGCTCTCACTGCATCAGGATAAAGATGAAGCGGACCTGCGGGCGCCGATTGTCTCGGTCTCCCTCGGCCTGCCGGCGGTATTCCAGTTCGGCGGTTTACGCCGTAACGATCCGCTGAAACGCCTGCTGCTGGAGCATGGCGACGTAGTGGTCTGGGGCGGGCCATCCCGCCTGTTTTACCATGGCATTCAGCCCCTTAAGCCTGGTACGCATCCTCTTACCGGCGATTATCGCTACAACCTGACCTTCCGTCAGGCGGCGTACAGCGAATAAAAATAAGAATTATTCTTGATGTAAACGGCGAGCAGTTTACACTGCTGGCTGTTTTTTCTTGTCTGGATTGCTCTGCATGGAACTCCTGTTACTGGTCTGGCGCCAATATCGCTGGCCGTTTATCGCGGTGATGGCATTAAGCCTGCTCAGCGCCGCGCTGGGTATTGGGCTGATCGCCTTTATCAACCTGCGTTTGATTGAAACTGTTGATACCACCCTGATGGTGCTGCCGGAATTTCTCGGTCTGCTGGTCCTGCTGATGGCCGTCACGCTCGGCTCGCAGCTGGCGCTCACGACGCTCGGTCACCACTTTGTCTACCGCCTGCGCAGCGAGTTCATCAAGCGTATTCTGGATACTCAGGTTGAACGCGTCGAGCAGCTGGGCAGCGCCTCGCTGCTGGCCGGGCTGACCAGCGATGTGCGCTCAATCACCATCGCCTTTGTGCGTCTGCCGGAGCTGGTACAGGGGATCATCCTGACCGTTGGATCGGCGGCCTATCTGGCCTGGCTCTCCACCAAAATGTTGGCGATCACCGCCCTGTGGATTGCGATCACCATCTGGGGCGGCTACCTGCTGGTGTCGCGGGTCTACAAACACATGGCGGTGCTGCGCGAAACCGAAGATAAGCTCTATAACGACTATCAGACGGTGCTGGAAGGGCGCAAAGAGCTGACCCTGAACCGTGAGCGTGCCGAGCATATCTTCAACAACCTCTATATTCCGGATGCCCGCGAGTATCGCCACCACATCGTGCGGGCCGATACCTTCCACCTGAGCGCGGTCAACTGGTCGAATATCATGATGCTGGGGGCGATTGGCCTGGTCTTCTGGATGGCGAACAGCCTCGGCTGGGCGGATACTAACGTCGCCGCCACCTACTCGCTGACCCTGCTGTTCCTGCGCACGCCGCTGCTCTCTGCCGTCGGGGCGCTGCCGACCCTGCTCAGCGCCCAGGTTGCCTTTAACAAGCTGCGTAAGTTTGCCCTCGCGCCGTACAAACCTGAATTCCCGCGTCCTGAGGCCTTCCCGAACTGGCAGACGCTGGAGCTGCGTAACGTCACCTTCCAGTACCAGGACAATGCATTTTCCGTCGGGCCGGTGAATTTAACCCTTAACCGCGGCGAGCTCCTGTTCCTGATTGGCGGTAACGGCAGCGGCAAATCGACGCTGGCGATGCTGCTGACCGGCCTGTATCAGCCCCAGTCGGGTGAGATCCTGCTGGACGGTAAACCGCTGAGCGCTGAAAAACCGGAGGATTACCGCAAGCTCTTCTCGGCGGTGTTTACCGACGTCTGGCTGTTCGATCAGCTGCTGGGCCCGGAAGGCAAGCAGGCCGATCCGGCGCTGGTGGAGAAGTGGCTGGCGCATCTGCAAATGTCCCACAAGCTGGAGCTGCAGGATGGCAAAATCCTCAACCTCAAGCTGTCAAAAGGGCAGAAGAAGCGCGTGGCGCTGCTGCTGGCGCTGGCGGAAGAGCGCGACATCATTCTGCTGGATGAGTGGGCCGCGGATCAGGACCCGCACTTCCGCCGCGAGTTCTACCAGGTGCTGCTGCCGCTGATGCAGCAGATGGGCAAAACCATCTTTGCCATCAGCCATGACGATCACTACTTTATTCATGCCGATCGCCTGCTGGAGATGCGCAGCGGCCAGCTGACGGAACTGACCGGCGCCGAGCGTGATGCCGCGTCGCGTGATGCGGTGGCCCGTACCGCCTGAGCGTAACTGTGCCGGGTGGCGGCTTCGCCTCACCCGGCCTGCGATCTTGTTTTTCCCGCCTGCTGCTTTTTTGACCTCTCCTCTCATCCGTTTATTAAAATTTACACAACCCCACGCTATGCTTAATGCCAACTTATTTAATGGATTGATATTTGATGTCTGTATTAAGCAAAAACAGCGCACGGCTGCGCGATGAAGAGCGTGCGCGCCTGATCTGGCTGATGACCACCGACAAAGCGCTCACCTCCACCCTGCTGGGTAAACTGACCCTGGCTGAGCAATATGATGTCGGGACGTTAGCCGACGATATTGCTGAGGTAGGGGCGCTGGTAGCCCATTTACCGCCGCCGGATCTCGCTGACACCCTCGAAGCGCTGCCCTCGGAAGAGCGCCACGCTTTGTGGCGACTGGTAGAGGATCACGAGCGCGGTCAGGTATTGCTCGAAGCCTCCGAAAACGTCTGGGACGATCTGATCGACGAGATGAGCGACCAGGCCATTCTCGACGCGGTACGCACCCTGGATATCGACGATCAGCTCTACATGGTCCAGCACCTGCCGCGCAACCTGACCGGACAGTTGCTGGCGTCGCTGCCGCCTCAGGACCGTGCCCGGGTCCAACAGGTGATGCACTATGAGCAGGACCGCGTCGGCGCGATCCTGGAGTTCAGCGTCATTACGGTGCGCCCTGACGTAACCCTGGGCGCGGTCCAGCGCTACCTGCGACGTCTGGGCAAAATGCCAAAGAACACCGATAAGCTGTTTGTGACCTCCCGGGATAAAACCCTGCTCGGCGAGCTTGATCTACAGACCATTCTGCTTAACAGCACCCAGACCCTCGTCAGCGAGGTGATGGAAACGCAGCCGATGCTCTTTTCCCCGGAAGATGACGCCGAAAAAGCCGCCCGCACCTTTGAACGTGACAACCTGCTCAGCGCGGGCGTAGTAGACCCGGAGGGCAAGCTGTTGGGGCGCCTGACCATCGATGAGATCGTCGACGTGGTCTACAAAGAGACCGACAACGATATGCGCGCCCTCGGCGGGTTAAGTGCCGAAGAGGATGTCTATGCCCCGGTGAGCAAGGCGGTGAAAACCCGCTGGGCATGGCTGGCGATCAACCTCTGCACCGCCTTCATCGCCTCACGTGTCATTGACGGATTTGAACACACCATCTCCCAGCTGGTGGCGCTGGCCTCGCTGATGCCTATCGTAGCGGGCATTGGCGGTAATACCGGTAATCAGACCATCACCATGATCGTGCGCGCCCTGGCGCTTCAGCATATTCAGCCGGGCAACTTTACCTTCCTGATCATGCGTGAGCTCGGCGTGGCGCTGATTAATGGCCTGGTGTGGGGCGGCATCATGGGGGGCGTGACCTGGTGGCTGTACGGCGATATGGCGCTGGGTGGGGTAATGACTCTGGCGATGGTGCTGAACCTGCTGGTGGCGGCGACGATGGGCGTCCTCATCCCGATGATCATGACCCGCCTCGGGCGCGACCCCGCAGTGGGGTCGAGCGTGATGATCACCGCCATTACCGATACTGGCGGCTTCTTTATTTTTCTTGGGCTGGCGACGCTGTTTCTGCTGTAACGGCGTGTTTGCGTCGCAGGCGGGCAGGGAGGATCGCCATCATGATAATCCCGCCTACCACACCAATTGCCAGGTTGCCGGTTGAAACGGTGGCCCCGACGGTCACCAGCATCACCAGCGTTTCCGCAACCGGCGCGCCTTTCACCGTGGCAGGGCGAATGCTCTGCCAGTTGAAGGTTTTAATGGCGACAATCGCCATGATCCCCGCCAGCACCGCCATCGGAATTTTCGCCATCACTTCGCTCAGGGCAGTGACCAGCACCAGCAGTACCAGCCCGGCGGCAAAGGTGGAGACGCGGCTGCGGCCTTTGCCCATTTCGACGTTAACAATGGTCTGACCGATCATCGCGCAACCGGCGATCCCGCCAAAGAAGCCCGCCATAATATTGGCCACGCCCAGCCCCATGCTTTCGCGGCGCTTGCTGGACTGGGTCGCCGTCAGCTCATCCACCAGCTTCGCGGTCAGAAGCGACTCCATCAGACCGACAAAGGCGATACTCAGGGCGCAGGGCCAGATAATGCTCAGGGTTTGCAGATTCAGCGGCACCAGCATCTGGGTGATCCCCGGCAGTCCGCCGCCAATTGATCCTTCATCCCCCACGGTCGGCAGCAGCTGGCCGCTGGTGACGGTATAGAGTGTCAGCACCACGATGGCAATCAACGGGGAGGGCACGCTTTTAATGTAGCGGGGCGCCCAGAGCACAATCAGCAGGGTGAGCACAAACAGGCTGACGATCAGCGGGCTTCTGCTCCAGAAATGCGGCACCTGGGCAAAGAAAATTAAAATCCCCAAGGCGTTAACAAACCCGGTCATTACTGCCTGGGGAATAAAACGCATCAGACGCGCCATTCCCAGCGCGCCGAACAGGATCTGGATCACGCCGGCCAGCAGCACCGCCGGCAGTATGTATTGCGCGCCATGCTGATGGACCATCGGCCCGATCACCAGCGCCACGGAGCCCGCGGCTGCCGTCACCATCGCCGGGCGACCACCCATGACCGACAGCCCCAGGCAGAGGACCACCGAGGCAAACAGGCTCACCTTCGGATCAACCCCCGCGACGACGGAGAACGAGATCACTTCCGGAATCAACGCCAGGGCGGTGATAACACCGGCAAGGGTTTCACGCATAAACAGCGATGGAGAGCGCAGGATAGAGAGCGCAGAAGGAGAAGCGTGTACTGAAGACATAGTTTTTCGCAGGTCAGGAGAATGAGTGCAGCCCAGAGGCATCTGTGCGCGCGATCACAAAGCGCTGCATAGTAGCGGGAAATGGCGCACTTTTCCAGCACCGGATTAGCCATATCCCTACAAACGCAGCGACATTTATTATCATAATTACAATAATTATTTAACCTTTAAACAATATTTAATTATTGCTACCGTGGCGCCGCACTCGACTTCATCTGCATAAATAGCGAACAAACGCGTATTACGAAGGCATTAATTATGAAAAAAATGACTGCCCTGCTGCTGGCTGCGGCGGCAAGCCTTAGTGCTGTCTCCATGGCGGCGAAGGCTCAGGCATCGCAAGAGCAGGAAACGGACGTTCTGTTAATTGGTGGCGGGATCATGAGCGCCACGCTGGGAACCTATTTGCAGGAGCTTCAGCCGGACTGGTCCATGACCATGGTTGAACGCCTGGACGGCGTAGCGCAGGAGAGCTCTAACGGCTGGAACAACGCCGGGACTGGCCACTCCGCGTTAATGGAGCTGAACTACACCCCACAGAAGAAAGATGGCTCTATCAGCATTGAGAAAGCGGTGGAGATCAACGAAGCGTTTCAGATCTCCCGTCAGTTCTGGTCTCACCAGGTGAACAGCGGTGTGCTGCACGATCCACACAGTTTCATTAACACCGTCCCGCACATGAGCTTTGTCTGGGGGGACGACAACGTAAACTTCCTGCGCGGACGTTATGCTGCTCTGCAGCAAAGCTCGCTGTTCCGCGGCATGAAGTACTCCGAAGATCACGCCCAGATCAAAGAATGGGCGCCGCTGGTGATGGAAGGGCGCGACCCGAACCAGAAGGTGGCGGCCACTCGTACGGAAATCGGTACCGACGTTAACTACGGCGAAATCACCCGTCAGCTGGTGGGCTCTCTGCAGAAAAAAGAGAACTTCAACCTGTCGCTGAATACCGAAGTGCGCGGCTTTAAGCGTAACGCGGACAACTCCTGGAGCGTGACCGTCGCCGATCTGAAGCACAATGAAGAAGAGCACGTCATCAAGGCGAAGTTCGTCTTTATCGGTGCGGGCGGCGCAGCGCTGAAGCTGCTGCAGGAGACCGGTATTCCTGAAGCGGAAAATTACGCGGGCTTCCCGGTTGGCGGCCAGTTCCTGGTGTCGGAAAACCCGGACGTGGTGAATCGCCATCTGGCGAAGGTTTATGGCCAGGCGTCCGTGGGCGCACCGCCGATGTCGGTGCCGCATATCGACACACGTGTTCTCGACGGTAAGCGCGTGGTGCTGTTCGGGCCGTTCGCGACCTTCTCAACCAAATTCCTGAAGAACGGTTCGCTGTGGGATCTGCTCAGCTCCACCACCACTTCAAACGTGGGTCCGATGGTTGATGTCGGTCTGGATAACTTCGATCTGGTGAAATACCTGATTAGCCAGGTGATGCTCTCCGATGACGATCGTTTTGAAGCGCTGAAAGAGTACTATCCGGAAGCGAAGAAAGCGGACTGGCGTCTGTGGCAGGCGGGCCAGCGCGTGCAGATCATCAAGCGTGATGAAGAAAAAGGCGGCGTGCTGCGTCTGGGTACTGAAGTGGTCAGCGATAAAGAGGGCACTGTCGCCGCGCTGCTGGGAGCATCCCCGGGCGCCTCTACTGCGGCACCGATTATGCTGCACCTGATGGAAAAAGTGTTCAAAGACAAAGTCGCCAGCCCGGAGTGGCAGGCGAAGCTGAAGACCATTATTCCTTCATACGGTACGGCGCTGAACGGCAACGTTGAGGCCACCGAGCAGGAGCTGGAGTACACCAGCCGCGTGCTGCAGCTGAAGTATGAAAAACCGCAGGCACCGGATGCGGCACCTCAACCTGAGGCGCAGGCGACCTCCCAGCCGGAAAGCAAACCGGTCGCGGATATCGCGCTCTGATACAAAAAAAGCCGGGTTATCACACCCGGCTTTTTTATTAACGCGCGACGGCGTTTTCGATTTTCTCATCTGCCTGCCAGACGCGGTATTTCACCTCAACGTTGTCCGGCGTATAGATCACAATCGGCAGCTTGCTGTTGTAGCGCAGCAGGCTGTGTTCACCCAGATTCGCGGTCACAAATTTGGCGCTCTTTTTCCCATCCGGGCAGGCCATCATGGTGGAGACCGGGGAGGTGACTTTATCAAAGACGTAATAGTCGTAGCCCCAGCCTTCCAGCGTCTTGCTGGTTAACTGTCCGCCCAGGCGGTGAACGTTGCAATCCACTTCCAGCGTCTGCCCGATCAGCAGCTCAACTTTATAATTCGCTTCATCTTTCTGCGCGGGCAGGTCGATAACCTGGCGCTTCATCCCCTGTTCCGCCTGCGGGTAGGGGGCCGTTTTACTGAGCGGCTGGTCAGCAGGGGTGGCGTATGCGCTGGCGCAGGTCAGAGCCAGCAGAGTGATGAGACTTTTAGCGGCGTTTTTCACAGTGATTCCTTTTTATGTCAAACGGTGGTCATACACTACCATGAATGGTGTTTTTTACCTTAATTTTATTTTTAAATGGTTTATATAACTGGTAGGTGCCTTGTGATTTGGTTTTAAATTCTGCATTGGCCCCGGAGGGGCGATCGTGGTAGGGTGAGCTGCAATCATTGTTATCTATCTGTGAAGGAAACACGCATGGTACGTAATAAACTCAACACCCCGGCGGGGAAGAAATTTCTGCTGGCACTGCTGACGGTTTTTCTGATCGCGGTGATGGGGGTAGGCCGTGTGACTATCATTGGCGTGGTTGAGCAGTACAACATCCCGCTGACGGAGTGGACCACCAGCATGTATGTGCTGCAATCGGCGATGGTGCTGGTCTACAGCACGGTCTTTACCGTGCTGCTGGCTATCCCGCTGGGTATATTTTTCCTCGGCGGGAGCGATAAACACTGAGTCGCCAACGCGATTAATGCCTGTTTCACTCCTGTGCCGTTTCGGGTTAAATGATTTTTTCCCCGTTAACAGGAGTGGAGCATGGCCTCCCGGTTTTCCACGCTGAGCCGGATCCCAAAAGGGGTCTGGGTCGTTGGCGGCGTCAGCATGCTGATGGATATCTCCTCGGAGATCATCCATAGCTTATTACCGCTCTTTATGGTGACCACCCTGGGCGCCAGCGTTATCTTTATTGGCCTGATTGAAGGGCTGGCGGAAGCCACGGCGCTGATCATCAAGGTCTTCTCCGGCGCCATTAGCGACTATCTGGGGAAACGCAAAGGGCTGGCGCTGCTGGGCTACGGGCTGGGTGCCGCCAGTAAGCCGCTATTTGCGATCGCCTCGTCGTCGGGGATGATCCTCGGGGCGCGTCTGATTGATCGGGTAGGGAAGGGGATCCGCGGTGCCCCCCGCGACGCGCTGGTGGCTGACGTCACGCCGCCGGAACTGCGCGGGGCGGCATACGGGCTGCGTCAGTCGATGGACACCATTGGCGCGTTTCTCGGCCCGCTGCTGGCGGTCGGCATGATGCTGTTGTGGCACGATGATTTCCGCACCATCTTCTGGGTAGCCGTCATCCCCGGCGTGCTTGCCGTCGCGCTGCTCTTTTTTGGCCTGCATGAACCTGCCTCTCCCGTCACCCATAAACGCACCAATCCGATTAAAAAAGAGAACCTGAAACGCCTCGGTGCCAGCTGCTGGTGGGTGATTGGCCTCAGCGCCGTCTTCACCCTGGCCCGTTTCAGCGAGGCATTTCTGGTGTTGCGGGCTCAGCAGGCGGACATTCCGCTGGCGCTGATCCCGCTGGTGATGGTCGCCATGAATCTGCTTTACGCGTTTTCGGCCTATCCGTTTGGCAAACTCTCCGATGCCATGAGCCATACCCGTCTGCTGTAGTGGGGGCTGGCGGTGTTGATCGCCGCCGATATCGTGCTGGCGCTGAGCACCCACTGGATGGGGATTATTGTCGGCGTGGCGCTGTGGGGCATCCATATGGGGATGACTCAGGGGCTGCTGACCGCGATGATGGCGAAGACGGCACCCCCCGACCTGCGGGGTACAGCGTTTGGCCTGTTCAGTATGATAAGCGGCGTAGCGCTGCTGATTGCCAGCCTGGGGGCGGGCATCATCTGGGAAATGTGGGGGGCGGAATATACCTTTTATGCCGGGGCAATGATCTGCCTGCTGACGCTGGGGTATCTGCACAAACGCCCGGCGGCGTTGTAAAGCGCGTAATAGTAGAAAAATATTGCGCAAATCATTCGAAGCGTGAGTACCGTTTTGTTACCAATGTGGTCCTTTCTATCAGGAGATACTTATGAAAAGGACCGCACTTTATACCGCGATGGCGTCAGCTCTGCTGCTGCCGTCACTTTATGCCCATGCAGGCCCGCAGGCGCACGTCGTCTGCGCTTATAACCATACCCTGGGCGATGACGCCATAATGATGTTTGGCAAAACCAACCAGGCGATGTGGCACGACTTTTTCGGCAACACCCGTACGGACGCCCATTCGACCTATCAATCACTGCGTAAGCAGTCAGAAACCACCTGCGATAACAAAGCCGACAGCTCAGCTTACTGGGCACCGTCGCTGCGCCTGCCGGACGGGACGGTGGTTCAACCCGCCTACCAAAAGACCTATTACCAGGCGTCTAACGTCGAACAGTTCCCGCTCAGTCCGTTCCCGGCCGGGCTGGCGCTGCTGGCGGGCGATCACCACGGCACCAAGCCTAACTCCCGCATCACTTTCTTATGCGCTAACGGCAAAGGCTACAGCAATAAAGTCGGGGAAGTGTGTGGGCTGAGAAAAGCCAAAGATGCGGTGCAGTTTAATATCGGGATCCAGTTCCCTAACTGCTGGGATGGTATCCATCTGCAGCCGCACCATGGTATGGCGAATGCGACCTATGATGTGAAAGGGCAGTGCCCGTCCGGCTATCCGGTGAAAATCCCGACGGTAAATATGAACGTGGCCTATGTACTGCACGGGATCACTTCCCTGGATACCGCGAAAGCCCAGCTGTCGCTCGATCCCACCATGAATGGCGATGTGCGTGAAGAGCACTGGGGCAGCCTCTATACCGCCCACGCCGACTTTATGAATGGCTGGACTGAAGACGGCGCGCGCTTTATGACCGAGATGTGCATGAATCAGGGCATGGACTGCGGCACTAACGTCCCCTACGGCTATTCAAAGGCGCTGGCAAACGTCTGGGTGAGTAGCGAGACCCCAAGCACCCCGGTACCTGGGGCGCAGACTTTGCTGGTTCAGGATAACTGGAAAAACGGCGGTCGCACCCGTAACAGCGAAACGATGAGTCTGGTTAAGTTTAAGATCCCTGCGCTGCCTGAGGGCCAGGATCCGTCCCTGTTCAAATACCGGGTGCGGATCTATGGTGGAAAAGTCGAGGCCAACGGCGCGGATCAGATCTTCTTCTATCCGGCAAGCAACGACTGGGATCCCGCCACTGTCACCTGGAAAAATCGTCCGGCCTCAATTACTCGTCAGATGCGCTGCTGTATCTCAACAACAAGCGTGAATATCGCATGGTCGATGTTGATAAGGCGGTGCGCAAAGCGCTGGCGGCAGGCAAGACGGAAATCTCCTGGTACATTGGTGGCGACCGTCAGGGCAACCACTACCAGTTCAGCCCCGCCTCTTCTAAAGAGAGCCTGATACTGATGCTGACGGGGTATAAACACACCCCGGAGACATAAGGTAGAGTGGATTTATAACAGACAGAAGCCGGTTAGTTAACCGGCTTCTGTTCAGAGGGACTTATGGTTTACCAATCGCTAATTATGGAAGCATCCATTACCTAATTTAATGTATTTCTCCTGCGCCACGATAAATTTTCTATTCGTCACGCTTACGCTTTTATCCTGATACTTTTCCCCCGGCAACATATAAAACTGCGTTGAACTTTCATCATCGCCCTCGCAACCTTTCTGGATAATCACCCTGAAAAAGGTATTGCCGGTGTTTTCGATAATGCCTTTTTGCTCATCGACTTTATAAGCCAGTTTAATTTTACGCGGACGAACGACGAGTATGGTACTCATCGAGGTCACCGGCAGCACGTTTAAATTACTGCCGGTTTTCTGCAGCGGGTAGAGACGAAGCGGGATCTCCTTAAACACGACCCGGAAATAACGTTCTTTATCATCCTTTGGGCCGCGATAATAGAGTTTAAAATAGTCTGTTTGCAGGGGCGCGAGCGAAAACTTCAGCGGTGCCCAGAGGATCTCCAGGTCCTGGTCGCTTATTTTTTTTTCACCGCCATTGCCAGGTCTGTCAATTTTCCAGGCGCTGATGTTATACAGATTTGTTCGGTCGGTATCGTTATAGATTGGCCGGGAGACAAAATCTTTGTCTGCCGGCATATCGTAGATAAGCGCGCTAAACCAGACGGCGTGTGCCGTGTTAATGGATAGCAGCGCTGCCAATAGCGCCGGGATTGTGAAACCCGCTTTTCTCATAAACATAGACCTTTGCGCACCAGGCTTAAGATGAACGATCGACGCCCACCCAGGTTGCCGTCGCCTTGATCTCCCCGCTGGCGCTCACGGTGCCCATCCAGTCCTGGCCAGAGAGCGTAAATTGCGAGCGAGAGTCATTCATAGGGAAGATCAGCTTAATATTTGCTCTGTAATAAAATGAATCATCGAGATTGGCGTTCCACGCCGTTTGTACCCAATTGGCACGAGTAATATTGATCGGCGCGTCCGAGCAGCTGTTTCGCTTCGTAATGGTGGCTCCCGTATTACTGGTGAACGAGATATAGGCCGGAACCGGCACCTTCAACGTTTCATCGGCAGAGGTAAACACGCAGTACGGGATGCGTTGAATGGTCGCGCTCTCGCCGACGACCTGGACGGTAATGCTGTCGGCCTGACGCGGGGCCGATGTGGTAATACGGTACTCAAACTCAATGGGCTTATCACTGTCAATTTTGCCAGACTGTTTAGGATTCGCCTTTTCGTCTGCTGAAACAATGCTAATACCATACTCTTTGGGAACGATATTCAGCGTCGTTGAGGTCGTGAATTGATAGTAACCTGACTCGGGTGTATTGGTGTTATTAAAATTCAGAGTAAAAATATTGTCATTGGCACTAATACTTGTCCCCGCCTTAACCATTTTTTGGAAAAAGCTATCAGAGATAAAGGCATAGACGTAATCACCACCGGTGGTGAAAACGTTGCTGTAAGCGGTAGTGGTATTGAAGTTATACCATTTGCTGGCATCACCACTGTATTTTACGTCTGCCACGCCCGGGTTAAAACCAAGCTTCGAGTTATCAATTATCATCTTAAAATTAAGCGAATTGATCTTTTGGGTTTCTTGCAGGGAGTAAGCGGCCATCTTACAAATCAGCCCCCTGACGTTGCCTACTACTCCTACCTGGCAATATTCAGAACCAATGTTTACGCTCGGTGTGCCGTCACTGGCGATCCAGACTTCCGCCAGGGCACCCGTGCTCTGGAGCCTGAGATGGCCCAGTTTTGTGGCGTTAAATATACGCTTGTGCCAGTAGCCAGTGCTGAGGGTATTACAACGTTCGCCGGCAGCGTAGTCGTAGTCCGTGTCACTGTAGCAGTAGTTCAGCTCAAAACTATCCTGCGTTCCAACCGGCTGATCCTTAAAGTAGTTATACGCTGCTGGACTAAATGAAGCAAAACCATACGAGCCATTAGATAAGCTATTACCGGCACGAGCGTGATAAAAGCCGCTGTTGTCCCTGGCGCCCGCCTCGAGATAGCCTGTAGAGGGGCATGTCCCGCCGTTCTGGAGACGACAGCGGATCCCCATTAAGGGACCATTAATGGGGGAATTATCAATCCACATATCCACCCAGGTATTGGTTTCATGCCAGCCAACGACGCCCATATACCCCATACTATCCTGGTTGGTTTTATACTTGGTCCAGGTATTTGCGCCCGTAAAGCGGGGATCGAGGGAAGATGAAGTCAGAAAATATTCATTATCGACGTTGTTCTCAATAAACAAATAGGAGTTAGAGACAGCTGCCTCATTATACATATGAACTGCGTACGCGGCCCTGGAGTTTAAAAATGTAATAGCAAGGCTGAAAATAATAAGTGCTAACGTCTGTCTGTTAAACATTAGGCTGCGCTCCTTTATTAGATGCTGACTGAACCTGTGGATGGCACGGAATATCACCCATCCATACGGCGCCACGCGCTTTGGTCAGTTCAAGGTCGGCTTCGCAAACGCCACCCTGCTGGTCAATTAACGTGATGACCGGGTAGCGCTTGTCTACATCCATGGCAAACTCGCCCTGATCATTGGTTGTCGTTTTGCCAATGTGGTTACGAATATTGACGTTGGAAAAAGCTTTGCCGTTAAGGTTTTTCATACGGCCAAATACGGTGACCAGCTGCTTGACTTCAGGCGTAATTACGCTGACGTTACCTGGATACAGCACGACATTACTGCGACGCCCGCGGACAATCTCTACGCTATCCATAGAGTTTTTGTCGTTCATTAGCTCAACTTTATATTCAGCGTAAGCGGGGAGGCTGATGTAATTACTTTTACCGGTGAGAGGGTAATTGTGGCCATTAATTTGCGCCGTCATCTGACCTTCTTTCGCGAAGTTAGTGTTGATAATAATACCGGAATTATCCGTACCTTTACCGAGGTTAACACCCTCTTTCGTCCACGCAACGCTACCCTGAGAGTTGAGGGTCAGGTTGGTGTTATTATCTGAAGAGCGCGTTGCCGAAACGGTTCCGGTATTGTATTTCGTATCATAAGAGGCATAACCGTTGATGGCGAAATCGTCAGACTGGTAGCTATTGCTATCACTCTCGTCACCGCCGCTAATACGCTTCGACACTGATGCGCCAACCTGAGTAATTGGGCTGTTGTCAAAACTTTTACGGAGCGTTGCGTTCGCCAGCGTAGCGCCATTTTCACTGGACATGCCAGTACTTAACCAGGTTGAAAGCGGTAAGCTTAAATCCAGGTTAATATATTTATCGCTGACGTTACCATTATCACGATAAGAATAGCGCTGGATACCGGTGCGCATCGTGAGCGTGGCCCAACGGTTATTATAAAGCGACTGGCTGTAGTCTACGTTAGTGTAATCATTATTGTTGTATTTATCCTTTGAGTAGCTAACGGAGAGACTCCCTAACCCCGGAATAAACGTGTTCAGATTGGTGCTGGCGCCAATAGTCGTATAGTCACTTTTGTACATCGGCAGTTTATCGCCTATATGGCTAAACTGGCGCGATGCCCAGATATTGCCGTAACCGCCCGGAAGAGCAAAGTTCAGCGTACTGATGCTCTGCCAGCTGCTGTCTGTTGCCAGCAGCAGTTGCTGGTTGGCGCTGAAGAGATCGTTAAACTCGACGTTAATTTCCGACTCGTTGACGCCATTGTTGTCAAAACCATAAAGGGTGGATTTAATATTTACGCCGGATAATATAGGTAGCCGCGTTCCCAACGCTGCGCCGGCGACCCAAGTATCTTTTTCACCATAATCGATGTTGTCATGGTCACGATAATCCATCTTGTTGTATTTAAGCATGCCAGAAAACAGCTGCCAGTCGATAAGACCCGTAACACTTGATTCGCGCGCAAACGTCTTGTTGATTTGCGTGGTTCGGTAGCTAACCTCTTTGCCGTTCACTATCACAGATACGTCAACATTGTAGACACCAAACGGTAGCTTAGAGGTGTCAACCTCATAGCTGCCCATTGAAAATTGTTGAATGCTGAGCAGCTTACCATTACGCGTAATATGTACCTCGCCTGCGGCAGGTAAAAACACGGTAATAGGTACCAGCGTTAAGGTATTATCTTCAATTCGGGTGCTGCTTTTATTGCCAAGGCTAACCCCGTAAATGCGGCTGGAATTCAGCGCGCTCATGCTGGCTATCGACTGCAGGTTCCGGTAATGACTCCAACTTATTGATAGTGTTTTATGTTCAGATAATGCCCGATGACTTTGTCATGCAGCTCCACCGATTTTGAGAACGACAGCGACTTCCGTCCCAGCCGTGCCAGGTGCTGCCTCAGATTCAGGTTATGCCGCTCAATTCGC
>NZ_PQJY01000011.1:0-116791 GCF_002920195.1 Leclercia sp. LSNIH8
CGGTAATGACTCCAACTTATTGATAGTGTTTTATGTTCAGATAATGCCCGATGACTTTGTCATGCAGCTCCACCGATTTTGAGAACGACAGCGACTTCCGTCCCAGCCGTGCCAGGTGCTGCCTCAGATTCAGGTTATGCCGCTCAATTCGCTGCGTATATCGCTTGCTGATTACGTGCAGCTTTCCCTTCAGGCGGGATTCATACAGCGGCCAGCCATCCGTCATCCATATCGCCACGTCAAAGGGTGACAGCAGGCTCATAAGACGCCCCAGCGTCGCCATAGTGCGTTCACCGAATACGTGCGCAACAACCGTCTTCCGGAGCCTGTCATACGCGTAAAACAGCCAGCGCTGGCGCGATTTAGCCCCGACATAGCCCCACTGTTCGTCCATTTCCGCGCAGACGATGACGTCACTGCCCGGCTGTATGCGCGAGGTTACCGACTGCGGCCTGAGTTTTTTAAGTGACGTAAAATCGTGTTGAGGCCAACGCCCATAATGCGGGCGGTTGCCCGGCATCCAACGCCATTCATGGCCATATCAATGATTTTCTGGTGCGTACCGGGTTGAGAAGCGGTGTAAGTGAACTGCAGTTGCCATGTTTTACGGCAGTGAGAGCAGAGATAGCGCTGATGTCCGGCGGTGCTTTTGCCGTTACGCACCACCCCGTCAGTAGCTGAACAGGAGGGACAGCTGATAGAAACAGAAGCCACTGGAGCACCTCAAAAACACCATCATAGACTAAATCAGTAAGTTGGCAGCATCACCGGAACGATAATGGAGAGTATCCACAGCAGGAGAACAGAGCGCTCTCCTGCAGTGTCAGCAAATTCAGCCCGGCTGCTGTGCCGGTTCCAGGTGTGCATTTCGTCCGGCAGCCATTCCTGTGCAGGCACCAGCGACCGCGATTGCTGCGGTCATCAGTAATGGCAATGTCCAGCCTCCGGACAACTCCTGTACTTTGCCCAGCAACAGCGGACCCATCGCCGCCATCAGATAACCGACGCTCTGCGCCATGCCTGACAGCGCGGCGGCGTCACCGGCATTTTTGGTACGTAGCCCGATGAAGGTCAGGCCCAGCATCATACTGGCACCCGAGCCGAAGCCGAGAAGAGCAGCCCACAGCATCGCCAGATTTGGCAGGTATAGGATGCCGATAAAGGACGCAGCGGTTAACAGGCTGACGCCGGCAGCGGCTGCTTTCTGATCGTTGAGGCGACGCAGCGTGGCCGCCAGAATCAGGCCGGGAATAGCTGTGGTCAGCTGAAGAATGCCGTGTACTTCACCGGCCTGGGCTGAGGAGAGTCCACTGTCCGTTAGAATGGCGGGTAGCCAGCCGACAGCAACATAAAACGGCATCGCATTCAGGCCCATAAACAAGGTGACCTGCCATGCCAGAGGCGAGCGCCAGACCGCGACGGTCGCCGCTTTTTTCTCACCCTCTCCTGGCAACTGATGCTTCATCTTTAACTGGGGCAACCATAAAAGCAACGCAAGCAGCGGTGCAATAACCAGCATGGCTAACGCGATGTTCCAGCCCCAGCTCTGCGTCAGAGGAATGACAATGGCTGAACCAATAGCACCAGCCGCGCCCATGGTGATGGAATATGCCCCCGTCACGGAAGCCACGTTGCCAGAAAAGTCACGTTTGATAAGGCCAGGCAGCAGGACATTGCCGAGGGCAATCCCGATACCTATCAATATGGTTCCGCCATAAAGCGCCCAGACACTGCCTGCGGAGCGAAGCAGGATGCCCGCTGAAATCACGGCCAAGGCACCAAAAAGGGTGCGTTCAAGACCGTACTTGTGTGAGATGGATGCGCTCAGCGGTGAAAAGGCGGCAAAGGCCAGCAAAGGCAGCGAGTTAAGCAACCCAACGGCAGTAATACTTAGCCCAAAATCATGGCGAATAGACTCTAAAACGGGTGCGATAGCGGTAAAAGGAACACGCAGGTTGATAGCTATAAAAAGGATGCCGGTCACAAGTATGATTGAAGACCACTTGTTCGTAGTGTGGGACATAAATTTTGCTTTTTCTGGTAAAAAGAAAGACTTTAAAGGACGCATGAGTTACAGAATATAGATAATCTGACAACATATAACTAAATCATGCCAGTTAATAAAAAACCGGTGACCTCACCGGATGAGTTTAATGCCGATGCTTTCAGTCAGGCTGCTATCGCGCTGCATGTATCATCGTCAGGCGAGTATGCAGGTCAGAGTCCGCACTCTCACCGTAAGGGACAACTTATTATCTCTTTGCGCGGTGCAGTGAGCTGTGAGGTTGAGGATGCGCTGTGGCTTGTTCCACCGGGACATGCTGTCTGGGTTCCGGGTAAAATTCCCCACAGTTGCCGGGTCACGAAGAATGCAGATACCTGCTTTTTGTTCATCGAACCCGGCGCGGCAGCGATGCCGGAAATCTGCTGTACCCTGGCGATGACTTCTCTGGTCCGCGAGCTTGTTCTGTATCTGGCAGAGCAGGGACAGGCTTATTCTCCTGACAGTAAAACTGCCAGGCTCGCAGCGGTGCTGCTGGAGCATATTCCGGATGTGCCGGTTGAAGCGCTCCATCTTCCCGTATCCGATCATCCTAAAATCCGGAATATGGCGGAGGCACTTTTTAATGAGCCTGATGATCGGCGAACGTTAAAGCAGTGGGCTGCACATCTGGTCACCAGCGAACGATCGCTGGCCAGGCTGATAAAAGAGGCGACAGGAATGAGCTTTGGTCGCTGGCGTCAGCAACTGCATTTGATGATTGCCCTGAGCCATCTGGCTGAAGGTCAGTCCGTGCAGCGTGTAGCCGGAACGCTGGGATATGATTCGGTCAGCGCGTTTATTACGATGTTCAGAAAAGCGCTGGGTAAATCACCGACGCAATATTTTTCGTCTCTAAACTAATGCAAAACAACACAAACCGAATTTTTATAAAGAACGTCAACGTCCGCTGTTCGCTCATTGCTGCCTGTCATTCCTGCTTAAAAAACAGGCTTAACGTAGGATATTTTCCGTTTTCCAAGCGGCCCCCAGATAGCATCACGCTCAATCCGAGGCGGGAAAAACAAGACGCATAGATTAATCAGGACCGATAACTTTGTTGACGATCCTAAGAAGACCATGAGTTTTTTTAAATTATAGTTACAACATACATAAGAATAGAGTTACATCCCTTGCAACCTGAAATACCCTCACAAATATGAATCAGAGAGCCCATCTCAACCAATAATCGAATTCCGTGCACAGCGGCAACAACTGAGCCGAGACTAACCCTGAATAGCGCCGCCGCCCCGGGCGAAGCCCGGGAGTAGTGTCGCTTTTAATGATGGATGTTGTAACTAGGTTATGAGCCGCTGTAAATAGTGCACCGGTAAGTATAGGAATACACGCTCGTAAGCGCCTCAATCGGCGCTAACTCGGAGATACGCCCCGGCAGCGGCTTCGCCTTGTCGGGACCACTCCGGCCGCGTAATTCAGCGTCTGAATAGCTTTAAGTGGATTAACGCTTTATAGGGCAAGGGTGGGGACAGGTGATCCCTTCTGCTCCTTTACCGGCTTCACCGGGCTACGGTGCCACCGAACGGAATAAATCCAGTTTAGGCTAGCGGCCGCGCCTCTATGCCGGTTCAAGGTATCTAAACCTCGACAGGTTTGATGGCGCCTTCAGAAGAACTCATTAGCAGGGGAAATATCGCGACTCATTGGTTTACCGATAATTCTAAAAAAAACCGAATTCATCGAATTCACTAATCTGAATTCATCCGCCAGTTCATCCGGGAACGGCTCTGGCAAGCAGTGCCCGCAGTCATACATGACCGACCTGATAACGTCTGGCCTTCTTCGCTCAGTAACGTTTTGTGTCCAGGACGTCAGTCTTCACAGCTGTCAAATCAACGCTATTTCATAAGGCGGCTCACGTTTTTATGTCATGAGCCGCGCTTTTCCGGCTGGAACGTTCCACCCACTCGGTCACTGTGATTTAATATGCTAAACCGGTTTAATTAAGTTTAGCTTTGGAGGGTTTTAGCATGAATGCAAAAGTTTGGGTTCTGGGCGACGCGGTGGTGGACCTGCTGCCGGAGAGCGAAGGGCGCCTGCTGCAGTGCCCTGGAGGCGCGCCGGCTAACGTGGCGGTAGGGGTTGCCCGCCTTGGCGGCAACAGCGGATTTATCGGCCGCGTCGGCGGTGACCCGTTTGGCCGCTACATGCGTCATACCCTGCAACAGGAGCAGGTCGACGTCAGCCATATGTATCTCGACGATCAGCACCGCACGTCCACTGTGGTCGTCGACCTTGACGACCAGGGGGAACGCACCTTTACCTTTATGGTACGCCCCAGCGCGGACCTGTTCCTGGTTGAAGAAGACCTGCCACAGTTTGCCGCCGGACAGTGGTTGCACGTCTGCTCCATCGCGCTCAGCGCCGAGCCCAGCCGTAGCACTACCTTCGCGGCGATGGAGAGCATCAGGTCTGCCGGCGGTCGGGTCAGCTTTGACCCTAATATTCGTCCCGATCTCTGGCAGGATCAGGCTTTGCTGCTAGCCTGCCTCGATCGCGCTTTGCACATGGCCAACGTGGTAAAGCTATCGGAAGAGGAGCTGGTCTTCATCAGCAGCAGTAATGATTTAGCATACGGAATCGCCAGCGTAACGGAGCGCTATCAGCCAGAATTGCTACTGGTGACCCGGGGCAAAGCGGGGGTGCTTGCCGCGTTTCAGCAGAAGTTTACCCATTTCAACGCCCGGCCTGTGGCCAGCGTGGACACCACCGGCGCGGGAGACGCATTTGTCGCCGGACTGCTCGCCAGCCTTGCGGCTAACGGGATGCCAACGGACATGACCGCACTGGAACCGACACTCACGCTTGCACAGACCTGCGGCGCCCTGGCCACCACAGCCAAAGGTGCGATGACCGCCTTGCCCTATCAGCGCGATCTCAACCGTCAGTTTTAATCCTTAAAGCCGCTTTGCGCGGCTCACTTTGTTGCATGCATCACATTTATTAAACCGGTTTAGCATATTTGTTTTAAGAAAAACAAAGGTCGGGCTTAACATAGCGCCTAAACCGGTTTAGCAAAAATTATAATTTTCCATTTTTACTTTTGGGATGCCAACAGCATGTACAGAAAAAGCACACTTGCGATGCTTATCGCTTTGCTAACCAGCGCTGCCTCAGCCCATGCGCAAACGGATATAAGCACCATTGAAGCCCGACTCAACGCGCTGGAAAAACGCCTGCAGGAGGCAGAAAACAGGGCGCAAACGGCGGAAAACCGCGCCGGGGCGGCGGAGAAAAAAGTTCAGCAACTCACCGCGCAGCAGCAAAAAAACCAGAACTCGACTCAGGAAGTGGCTCAGCGTACCGCCAGACTTGAGAAAAAAGCCGATGACAAAAGCGGATTTGAGTTTCACGGTTACGCCCGCTCCGGCGTGATAATGAATGATTCCGGCGCCAGCACCAAATCCGGAGCCTACATAACGCCGGCAGGTGAAACCGGCGGAGCTATCGGCCGTCTGGGAAACCAGGCCGATACCTATGTTGAAATGAATCTTGAACATAAGCAGACCCTGGATAATGGGGCCACGACCCGCTTTAAGGTGATGGTCGCCGACGGGCAAACCTCTTATAACGACTGGACTGCAAGCACCAGCGATCTGAACGTTCGTCAGGCCTTTGTCGAATTGGGTAACCTGCCGACGTTCGCTGGGCCATTTAAGGGCTCCACCCTGTGGGCCGGGAAACGTTTCGACCGCGACAATTTCGATATTCACTGGATTGACTCTGATGTCGTGTTCCTCGCCGGTACCGGTGGTGGTATCTATGACGTGAAGTGGAACGACGGCCTGCGGAGTAATTTCTCCCTGTACGGGCGTAACTTCGGCGACATTGATGATTCCAGCAACAGCGTGCAGAACTATATCCTCACCATGAATCACTTCGCAGGTCCGCTGCAGATGATGGTCAGCGGTCTGCGGGCGAAGGATAACGACGAGCGTAAAGATAGCAACGGCAATCTGGTAAAAGGCGATGCGGCAAACACCGGCGTGCATGCGCTGCTCGGCCTGCATAACGACAGTTTCTACGGCCTGCGCGACGGTAGCAGTAAAACCGCTCTGCTTTATGGTCATGGTCTGGGCGCAGAGGTTAAAGGTATCGGATCTGATGGCGCACTTCGTCCGGGAGCCGACACATGGCGCATTGCCAGTTACGGCACCACGCCGCTCAGCGAAAACTGGTCTGTTGCCCCGGCAATGCTGGCGCAACGCAGTAAAGACCGCTATGCCGATGGCGACAGCTATCAGTGGGCAACATTCAACCTGCGTCTGATTCAGGCAATCAATCAGAATTTCGCTCTCGCCTACGAAGGCAGCTACCAGTACATGGATCTTAAACCCGAAGGTTATAACGATCGTCAGGCGGTGAACGGTAGCTTCTACAAGCTCACCTTCGCCCCGACATTTAAGGTCGGCAGTATCGGTGATTTCTTCAGTCGCCCGGAGATTCGTTTCTATACCTCCTGGATGGACTGGAGCAAAAAACTGAATAATTACGCCAGCGATGACGCCCTGGGCAGTGACGGTTTTAACTCGGGCGGCGAATGGTCTTTCGGTGTGCAGATGGAAACCTGGTTCTGACGGCTTACGCCTGATGACAGGAATAGCCGGGGGTCAGAGCATCTTTGTCACCCCGGGCTCAGCTAAGACGCAGAAAAAGCGCTCCCGTGAACGCGGGACGACAACATAAAAATGTTTAAGCCTTAAGAGGGTACTATGGATTTTGAACAGATTTCCTGCTCGCTGCTTCCGCTTCTTGGAGGCAAAGAAAATATCGCCAGCGCCGCGCACTGCGCCACGCGCCTGCGCCTGGTGCTGGTCGATGATTCGCTGGCCGACCAGCAGGCCATCGGCAAAGTTGAAGGGGTGAAGGGCTGTTTTCGTAATGCCGGACAGATGCAGATTATTTTCGGCACCGGGGTGGTAAATAAGGTCTACGCTGCCTTTACTCAGGCGGCGGGTATTAGCGAATCCAGCAAATCGGAAGCCGCCGACATCGCGGCAAAAAAGCTCAATCCGTTCCAGCGCATCGCCCGCCTGCTATCAAACATCTTCGTGCCGATAATCCCTGCCATCGTCGCCTCTGGTCTGCTGATGGGCCTGCTGGGAATGGTCAAAACATACGGCTGGGTTGACCCGGGCAACGCCATCTACATCATGCTGGATATGTGCAGCTCGGCGGCATTTATCATTCTGCCGATTCTGATTGGCTTTACCGCCGCCCGCGAATTCGGCGGTAATCCTTATCTCGGCGCGACGCTTGGCGGCATTCTGACTCATCCAGCGCTGACTAACGCCTGGGGCGTGGCCGCGGGTTTCCACACCATGAACTTTTTCGGCTTCGAAATTGCCATGATCGGCTATCAGGGTACGGTGTTCCCGGTACTGCTGGCAGTATGGTTTATGAGCATCGTTGAGAAGCAGTTGCGTCGCGCAATCCCCGATGCCCTGGATTTGATCCTGACGCCGTTCCTGACGGTGATTATATCCGGTTTTATAGCCCTGTTGATTATCGGCCCGGCCGGTCGCGCACTGGGCGACGGTATCTCGTTTGTCCTCAGCACCCTGATTAGCCACGCCGGCTGGCTCGCCGGGTTACTGTTTGGCGGTCTCTATTCAGTTATCGTCATTACCGGTATTCATCACAGCTTCCATGCGGTTGAAGCCGGGTTGCTGGGCAATCCCTCCATCGGCGTCAACTTCCTGCTGCCGATTTGGGCGATGGCCAACGTCGCTCAGGGCGGAGCCTGTCTGGCGGTGTGGTTCAAAACCAAAGATGCAAAAATTAAAGCCATTACTCTGCCCTCGGCGTTTTCCGCCATGCTGGGCATCACCGAGGCGGCGATTTTTGGTATTAACCTGCGCTTTGTGAAGCCATTTATTGCGGCGCTGATTGGTGGTGCGGCGGGCGGCGCATGGGTGGTATCTGTACACGTCTACATGACCGCGGTCGGCCTGACAGCGATCCCCGGCATGGCCATCGTGCAGGCCAGTTCGCTGTTGAACTACATTATCGGGATGGTTATCGCCTTTGGCGTCGCCTTTACGGTCTCCCTGGTTTTGAAATACAAAACGGACGCTGAATAATGTCTCTTCCATCACGACTGCCTGCGATTTTGCAGGCCGTAATACAGGGCCAGCCACGTGCGCTGGCCGATAGCCACTATCCGCGCTGGCACCTTGCGCCGGTCACCGGGCTGATGAACGACCCCAACGGCTTTGTCGAATTTGCCGGACGCTATCACTTGTTTTATCAGTGGAACCCGCTCGCCTGCGATCATACGTTTAAGTGCTGGGCGCACTGGAGCTCCCCCGATCTGCTGCACTGGCAGCATGAGCCCATTGCGCTGATGCCGGACGAAGAGTATGACCGTAACGGCTGCTACTCCGGCAGCGCGGTGGATAACAACGGTACGCTTACCCTGTGCTATACCGGCAACGTGAAGTTTGCCGACGGAGGGCGAACCGCCTGGCAATGCCTGGCAAGGGAAAGCGCCGACGGCACCTTCCGCAAAATCGGCCCGGTCCTGCCGCTGCCGGAGGGCTACACCGGCCACGTGCGCGACCCAAAAGTCTGGCGACACGAAGACCTGTGGTACATGGTGCTGGGTGCGCAGGATCGGCAAAAGCGCGGCAAGGTGCTGCTGTTCAGCTCTGCGGATCTCCATCAGTGGACGAGTATGAGTGAAATCGCCGGCCACGGCATCAATGGCCTCGACGACGTCGGCTATATGTGGGAGTGTCCGGATCTTTTTCCTCTCGGCGACCAGCATATTCTAATCTGCTGTCCGCAGGGGATTGCCCGCGAGGAAAAGTGTTACCTGAACACCTACCCGGCAGTATGGATGGCGGGCGAGTTTGATTACGCTAGTGGCGCTTTCAGCCATGGCGAACTGCACGAACTGGACGCCGGCTTTGAGTTCTACGCCCCGCAAACCATGCTTACCAGTGATGGCCGTCGTCTGCTGGTCGGCTGGATGGGCGTGCCGGAGGGCGAAGAGATGCTTCAGCCGACCCTCATCAACGGCTGGATCCATCAGATGACCTGCCTGCGTGAGCTGGAGTTTATCAACGGTCAGCTCTATCAGCGTCCGCTACGGGAACTGAGCGCCCTGCGCGGTGAAGCGAACGGCTGGTCGGGGAACGCCCTGCCGCTGGCACCGATGGAAATCGATTTGCAAACCCGCGGGGACGATATGTTGAGCCTCGATTTTGGCGGCGTATTAACCCTTGAGTGCGATGCCAGCGGACTCCGCCTGGCCCGACGCAGTCTCGCCAGCGACGAGATGCATTATCGTTACTGGCGCGGAAACGTCCGCTCGCTGCGTGTTTTCATCGACCAGTCGAGCGTGGAGATTTTCATAAACGGCGGTGAAGGGGTGATGAGCAGCCGCTACTTCCCGGCCTGCTCCGGTCAGCTAACATTCTCCGGCATCACGCCGGACGCATTCTGCTACTGGCCGCTGCGAACTTGCATGGTAGAATAAGCGTTTTGCTTCAGGCTCATGGCGTCGTAATGAAAACCAAACGCGTAACCATTAAAGATATAGCCGAACAGGCTGGCGTCTCCAAAGCGACCGCCAGCTTGGTACTGAATGGTCGTGGCAAGGAGCTGCGCGTGGCGCAGGAAACGCGTGAGCGCGTACTGTCGATTGCCCGTAAGCATCACTATCAGCCAAGCATTCATGCCCGCTCGCTGCGCAACAACCGCAGCCACACCATCGGGCTGGTGGTGCCGGAGATCACCAACCACGGCTTTGCGGTCTTTGCCCATGAGCTGGAGATGCTGTGCCGCGAGGCGGGCGTCCAGCTGTTGATCTCTTGTACTGATGAAAACCCCGGTCAGGAGAGCGTGGTGGTCAATAATATGATTGCCCGCCAGGTCGACGGGATGATCGTCGCTTCCTGTATGCACAACGATGCCGACTATCTCAAACTCAGCCAACAGCTGCCAGTGGTGCTGTTTGACCGGTGCCCCAATGAAAGCGCGCTGCCGCTGGTAATGACCGATTCGATTACCCCAACGGCGGAACTGATTTCCCGCATCGCGCCTCAGCATAGCGATGAGTTCTGGTTTTTAGGCGGTCAGGCGCGTCTGTCGCCCTCCCGCGATCGTCTGACCGGGTTCACGCAGGGTTTGGCTCAGGCGGGTATTGCCCTGCGCCCGGAATGGGTGATCAACGGCAATTACCATCCCAGCTCCGGCTATGAGATGTTTGCCGCACTCTGCGCGCGCCTTGGGCGGCCGCCTAAGGCGCTATTCACCGCCGCCTGCGGGCTGCTCGAAGGGGTTCTGCGCTATATGAGCCAGCACCATTTACTCGACTCCGATATTCATCTGACGAGCTTTGACGATCACTATCTTTATGATTCGCTGTCGCTGCGTATCGACACTGTCCAGCAGGATAATCGCCAGCTGGCCTGGCACTGCTACGATCTGATAAGCCAGCTGATCGAGGGCGATACGCCCGAAACGCTACAACGCTACCTGCCCGCAACGCTGCAGTTTCGGCATCAGTAATAACTGAGTATTTTTGAATAGCGACGCTGGATGCCGATTGGTCTGAACGGCCCGGCGATCGCCGGGCATACCATTGGCGCCGGCATCGTGCTGGTAACGACCATATTAGGGCGTTTGAGCAGTTGCCTGGCCTCACGCAGGGAGACTGGATTAACTGACCGCTGACAAAATGCCTGACAATGACAGTCCGTTTTGTGCCAGAAGCGAACATAACATATAACTAAATGAGTCAGTCCTCAGAAAACTGGTTTACGTTACAAAGTATTTAGCGCTTACCATTAAGCATACGGTTGCTGCCATTGCCTGACATGTTCGATTAGGGCGCGTAGTTTTGGCGCTATATTCCGGCGTTGAGGAAAGTACAGATAAAAGCCAGGAAAATGGGGAAGAAAATCATCAAGCATTGAAACAAGTTGACCATTTTCAATATACGGCCTGAATGTTTCCTCAGGGGCAAATGTTATACCTCCACCGGCAAGAGCCAGCCTCAGCATGAGACGCAGGTCATTAGTTGTTATTCGCGGTTCTACCGCCACGTCGAAAGCTCTCCCGTTCTCCTCAAATTCCCAGCGATAAGGAGCAACATCCGGGGAAGGACGCCAGCCGATACACTGATGATGTACAAGCTCACGCGGATGAAGAGGGGCGCTACAAGCAGTGAGATAGGATGGGGACGCAACCACCATTTCACGTTGCTTTTCTGTAAGCGGGACGGCAATCATATCCTTCTCGATCACATCTCCGAGCCTTACGCCAGCATCATAACCAGCGGCCACAATATCAAATTCCTCATCTATCACGACAATATCGATCGTCACGGCTGGATTAGCAGCCGCAAACGAGGCGATCAGCGGACCTGAAAGAAACTCTTCAGCTATGGAGGTCACCGCGATCCTCAGAAGTCCACGTGGCGTGCTGTCGGATGCAATATCTTCGAACGCAGCGTCAATGCTGGATAAAGATAATGACAGGGATGTACGCAGTCGTTCTCCCGCTTCAGTCAGGTTTACTGAACGTGTTGTCCGCATTACCAGCATTGTGCCGAAAGTATCCTCAAGCCGCCGTATTCCCTGACTAACCGCCGAGCGCGTAACCCCCAGCCGGGCTGCGGCTATGGTGAAATTACGCTCTTCAGCAACCGCGATAAAAACAGGTAAAAGATTGAGATCAATTTTCATTGTTTAATTCTGCTAATCACTGAGTCCAGTAAAAGCAGGATACTGGAACTAATCATAAAGGTCTATCATCTCTCTGAACTCAACTGAAGGAGCACATCATGGATAAAGTTATATTAATTACCGGCGCGTCAAGTGGCATTGGGGAAGGCATTGCCAGAGAGCTTGGAAAAGCAGGTGCGAGAGTGCTATTAGGGGCGCGCAGACTGGATCGTATCGAAGCCATTGCAGCAGAAATCCGCAGCGCCGGCGGTATGGCTGAAGCGCGTGAGCTGGATGTCACAAACAGACTGTCCATGGCTCATTTCGTGCAGTCAGCGCTTGATAACTGGGGGCGTGTTGACGTTCTGATTAACAATGCGGGCATCATGCCACTTTCACCGCTTGCGGCCGGCAAACAGGATGAATGGGAACGTACGATTGACGTTAACATCAAGGGCGTGCTGTGGGGAATTGGGGCTGTGCTTCCAGTGATGGAAGCTCAGGGTTCTGGCCAGATAATTAACCTTTGACGACGGTTTATCCGGTCTTCATGACCGTCCCCGCACACCCCGTCATTCCCCGAACCGTTCATCAGACGACATCGCTGACCTGTTGCGCATGGCCCATTCCCGTCACGAACGCTGGGGGCCCGCAAGATCAAACGCTGGCTGGAAGACCACCCGGCTTTCCCTATGCCTGATGCACTGCCCCGATGAACGGCGTGAGACCGTGCAGCAGCAGCTGGTCGGGGTGTTTGAACGCTACGGCCTGCCGGACCGGATGACCATGGACAACGGCGAACCCTGGGGCGACACCACCGGCACCTGGACGGCGCTCGAGCTGTGGCTGATGCGCCTGGGGATCCGGGTGAGCCACTCAAGGCCTTATCACCCGCAGACCCAGGGCAAGCTGGAGCGTTTTCACCACCGCCTGAAGGCAGAAGTCCTGCAGGGTAAGTGGTTCGCGGACAGCAGCGAGCTGCAGCGCGCCTTCGACCACTGGCGGACAGCCTATAACCTCGAACAGCCCCATGAGGGGCTGGATATGACGGTTCCGGCCTCGCGCTACCAGCCATCCGCGCGGTAGTACAACAGCCACACAACGCCATCGGAATACGACGGGGGTGTGATGGTCAGGAAGGTGGATATCAGCGGGAAGCTGAGCGTGAAGGGTGTCAGTCTGAGCGCAGGCAAGGCGTTCAGGGGCGAGCAGGTAGGGCTGAGGGAGACACAGGAGGACGGTTATTACGAAGTGTGGTGGTACAACACGAAAGTGTGGGTGATCGACCTGAAGAAAAAGTCGATCACCATGGGTAAAGGATGTTAAAAAGTGTTCACCATGTCCCCGGACCGTACACCGATGAGGATAAGGGGTAGGTGCTATGGCCTGGTTACAGTTTAAGCATAGCACCGGTTTCGAAGCGGGTATAAAAAAGCCTGTCCGGACGGATGGGCTCAAAACGCACTTCCCAGGTTCTGAAACAGGTGCCGGGTGCCTCCCGGTGGCTCGTTACCGGTTATACGAGCCGCAAGCATATTTACATACATCAACCGGATTGTCCCGCCGCACAGGGGGATCCACCACAGTTAAATCTAGTCAGGCTCAAAGCGAAACGCCAGTTCCCGTGTCTGTCAAAGAGGTGGCGACAGCGGACCCTGTAATACCTCAGCCTCACCGTCATCGCAGATATCGAAACCCCGCGTCAGATACCATATCCCCCTGACGATCCGCCCCGTTTGCAGGTCTTCCGTTTCGCCATCGGTGTAGTAAGCTACCTGAACCCTGCCGTTGTGCCGTATCCAGTAGAAACCTTCTTGCATAAGTCCTGCCTTATCTGAATGCTGATAGCCACATAACACATCCTTAATAATATAGGGTATTTTCTGATGAAAGCGGGGAGCAGGATCACACCGCGCGGTACCGGCCGGAAGTTGCGCCTGGCGTACGCGGAGCGGCAACAACAGGCCCGCTGTCAGCAGGCCGGAGCGTTCATCTGCATTCTCACGTCGCACAATCTCAGCGCGACAGAGCAGGAGTTCTCTGGCGTGGCATCTTTTATCCCGGGCATCCCGGGCGCGCCAACAACAGCGTGATTCATTAACATTGCCGGGCAATACATCCCGGGTACCGGGGGTTCCGGAATGCCATGATGCTGCTGCAACCATATTTACCCTTGTCCCCGCCATAAAAAACGTGTTGAGAAAAAAGCGGCAGAGGAGGGGCACTGGCGTCATTCATTATGGGCGGCATGCGTGGCCGCGAGATGGCCGAAGCCAGAGCTGAAAAGCATCCTGCCGACGTAAATGCCGCAGCCGCTCACGCTTCGTGAAGAAGTAATCAGAGAGGTCAGCAATGTACAGCAGACAGTTACCCCTGTGCCTGCTGACGATGTTGATCGCGGGTTGCCGGAACCGTGGAAGCGTCCCGGTGATTACGGATACGGCTTGTGACCAGGTAAAGCCTGTCTACTTCACCTATCACGATATCAACGTAATGGATAATCAGACGAAGAAAGATATGCTTGCGCATAACCAGAGGTGGTTTGCTAATTTCCAGCAAGTCTGCTCTTCGCCGAAAGCGAAGTAGCAGACATATTCAGAGGATAAATTTACGGAGTTGGGCTCGCTCCCGCTCATTTAAAGGCCAGTCCGCGCGACGGGTTGAGGCGTTTTGCACCCACCCTGATGCCGTGCGGGCCGGGGCAAGGCAGCGCCGGGCACAACTGTTCCGGACGACACGGCGCGTCATCACCGCGGGCAGCGTGCTGGTGATTGATGATACGAGCGCGTTTGCGCGGGTACCGGGCCTGGTGCCGGAAGAAGGGTTTAACTGACTGCAGACGGATAATGCTGGCACCCGGTAAATCGTTGGTGCAGGTGGCACCGTTGCGGCTGAGGATATTATCCGCTCCCCCTCTTTGTCCACCGTCTTCTGTGCGGTTCCGGGAAGCAGGAGCGCACCGTGAGCCGTGTTGCACATACGGAGCATACTGCACCATGCGGCAGGTTCGTCCCCGGGCGGAAAGAAGTAAAAACAAATCTGCTGTTCCCGCATACGGGACACCTGAATTTCACCATGCGGAATCTACCTCCAGGCTGGCAAACTCTGACTTATATCCAGCCTGTAGTATCTGCCCGGGCTGGACCGGGGCGTTCAGGTACTTCCGGGGGAGCACTATAAATAGTACTCCGCCCCCTTTTGATCTGCGGTCCTGCCACATGTCTGAAACCATGCGGCAGGAGGGTAATACTTTCAGCATAAGAGCAGGAATACCGGTCAGAAGAGACGACCGGAGCTGCCATGTGATATCGTCATAACCTGTTAATTAAATCGGCTATATATCCGTTGCTTACACAGGAAAGTAGATACCGGGCGTTGCTGTTATGGTTCTGATGATTATAATAAAGTGATCGTCTTTCATCATATTTTCCCTGCGCCAGCAGATCCCGCAATGCTGTCCGCCGGGACGCATGCTGAGCCACCCATCTGAAATGCCCTGAGAGGTTGTGTTCTTTTTCCACACTTGGCTCTATCAGGTTCAGGACGTCTGCCAGTTCATTATCTGACGCATCAGATATCAGTTCTTTTGCTGCACCATTATGTTGCTGAAGCCTCAGGCACCCGGCTCTGAGAACATTCACATCTTTCATGTGTCCCGGTACATCATTATCATAAAGCCGTAAGCCGTCATGCCAGACACACCGGCTGACGAGCTGATAAAGCAACTTCTTATCTACAGACATAGCGTCTCCTGTCGAGCCCTTCAAAAGTAATATATATGTTATGCTGTCGGGAAAAAATGTACTACTTACGCCTGATAAACCCCGAAATAATGGAAGCATCAGATTTAAGTCTCTTTTCGCTTATTTTTGGGGAAATTCTGTCCTTATTAGCGTTTCCGACGTGTTCGACATATACGATATACTAAAGACCAGGCTGATAATTTGTGATATACGGCGTCATTTCATGTAAGGCTGTACGTTATCCTGTTAAAGCATTTTTGAGATAATCACATATCCTTTAGTAAGGTAACTATTGTGAATTGCAAGGGATTGACACATTACAGCGAGGAAAAAACAGGAGAAAATATGCCATCCATACTTGTGTTTATCGGGAACAAGCCGCCGCGACGTTTAGAGATAAATGAATTCAGAACGGGTATAAGCTATTTGTACCCTGACAATGTGGCACGGGAAATACCCGTAAAAGTGATTTTTGGCACATTTTTAGACGGTAAAACCAGCGCCGTACTGGTTGCTGCCGACAGGCAGGTCACGCGCGATGAAATTGCCAGGGCGCACAGGCAACTCATCGCTTGGCCGGATTTAGCGAAAGCTGGCTGACCCGGAGCCGGCAAAAGGCCGGCTGCATCCCCTGTTCGCGCGGGAAAGCTGATAAGGAACGCCACGAATTTTTTGCAGGGGGATACGGGCAAACCGGGGAGTCCCTGACAGAAGAAACAAGCCTGTCTCTCAGCGAGACCTGTAGTACAGCCGCCGGTCCGGCAACGCCGTGCCCGGTTGCAGAATATGCCCGGGTGCTGAAGAATAAATTAAAGCCCTCCTGGTAAGAATATCGCAGATACGTCATTCTGAGGGCTCTGCCTGTGAAACTCCGCTGATGAAGGTCCAGTCACAGTTCCGGAGAGGTTAACCATATATACACTTCGGAAACATATATACTTATACCGGGCGAAGTATCTGTAACTCCAGACCCTCCATTCAGGATAAAAAATGGAAGATGAACTGAAATTATTAAACAGCATACGCAGCTTGCGGGCCGCAGCCCGTGATTTACCCTTGGACTTTCTGGAGATGGTGCTGCAAAAAGTCAGGCTCGTTGTCAGCGAACGTCGGGAAAAGGAGTTGTCCCGGAAAAAAGTTCAGGATGAACATAATGAGAGACTGGAAAAGCTACGTCTTCTGCTGCTTGAAAAAGGAATCGATCCGTCAGAACTGGTAACCAGTACAGCAGGCGATGAAAAGCCTGCAAAAGCGCGGCCTCCCCGTACGGCCAGGTATAAATATCAAAGTGAAAATGGCAAAACCAGAACCTGGACTGGGCAGGGACGTATGCCTAAGGTCATTGCGGAACAGCTGGCTGCAGGCAAGTCGCTGGATGATTTTCTTATTTGACCAGCAATTAAGCGCCTCATACTTTCCCGATGTCGCTGTAAAAGCGACTGAGATATTCCCGACTGTTCTGTCAGATATCCGAAATATATACCCGCCGACATCATGGGCCGGATAAGATATGAATTTAAAATCCCTGTAAAAACCACCTTAACGCCAATGCACTGTTTTTACGCTAGCCGGAGGGACAGGTGCCCCCCGCACCCCGGTCTTTATACCCTGCCTTAATAAATCTGATCAGCATCTTCAGCTAAGCCTGTTTCTGTCGGCGTCAACAGTATGCTTACCGGAAGACGGAACAATAAAGCTAATAAAATAAATTATGTAATAAAAGAGACAGAATTGACTGGAGTACCAAAAAGTGCCAGTACCAGACATCTGCATGGTACTGGCCAAAATCTTACTTTTCTTATTAGCACGAAACTATACCAATTTAAGTCAGGGGAATGCCAGCCCCGTTTTTTTACGCTGACACTATATGACTGAAAAGAAGCTGTATTTCTCTGATTAAGAAACATCTTAAAACAATAACGGGACGTTCAGAGTCGATGAATGTTATGGCAGGCAGATACGACGGAAGAATTCCGGATTACAGGGGAGCTGAATCTGGCGGCAGGCATTATGCCAGACACACTGTGTGCCGTATTCATAAAGTGACAGTTTATCCACGGATATATAGCCTCCCTTCCTGTTCATCCCGGAATGCGCGACAACCTGGTCCCTGAACGGAATATCTGGGGTTCTATTCTGGCATGCCATGTGGTGACGCGACAGAAAAGAGCTTCCGGGCAGGCTGATGGAGCAGTGCAGACACTTCTTACGCGCGTACATCTCCCCAAAAGGATCCATTCGGTCCGCTATCGCTGAAGCATGCCTGCGTTCATCGCACTACCAGGCTGGCAGAAATACCGGGCGACTGTCTTGCCTGCCTTGAGCCGCTTAAGGCTGATTTCCGGGCTCTATACGTCTCTTTCTTGGTGATGGACACCTATGAAAATTAAACAGTTCTTCCACAGCACGCTGGAGTATGTGCGTTTCATCCGTAAATGAGGGGTGACCTCCATGCTGTGAAGCGAAAGCCTCATCAATCTCACTTTTCAGTTGCATACGAACGCTGTCATCCAGTCGCATGAGAATGGCAGCTACAACCAGATTCAGTGCTTCAGTCTGAATAATCACTTCCTTTTCAGACTTATGCTGCTCCGCAATAATATCAACCAGCTCCGCCAGTAATGCCCTCATCTTCATTTCCCTGTGCATGACAACATGAAATCACTCTATACCATATTTTATTCATAGCGGTCGGACCACATATCTTCACCATCAGCCCTGTATAAAAATATGCGTCCGGTTCCATTTTCTGGCAGAAAGATTACAGCGGCTGTACCGGATTTATACGCCGGGTCACACTTCCCAGCATGGTTTATGCTTATCAGGACCATGACTTTTACTGAATTAAACCCCACGGAGGATCGCATGCTAACTCAAGAGCAGAAACAACTGGTTAAAGATACCGTTCCGGTACTGAAGGAAAATGGCGTTGCGTTAACGGATTACTTCTATAAAAGGATGTTACGGAATAATCCTGATTTGCAGGAAGTCTTTAATATGGGTCATCAGCGCAGCGGCGCGCAGGCGAAAGCGCTGGCAGGTGCGGTGCTGGCCTATGCAGAGAATATTGACGAGCCCGGGGTTCTGGCGCCGGTCATTGAGCTGATCTGCCATAAACATGTGAGCCTGAATATTAAGGCCCCGGACTACAGTATTGTCGGTGAGAATTTACTGCATTCCATCAGCGAAGTGCTTTCCGTCCCGATGGATAATCCACTCATCGGGGCCTGGGGTGCCGCGTATCAGGAGCTGGCCGACATATTTATCGGAGCCGAGAAAAGGCTTTATGATGAGCGCCGAACCACACCCGGCAGCTGGCTTGGCTGGCGCGATTTTAATGTTAGCAAAAAAGTAAAAGAAAGCGAGGAGATCTCCTCTTTTTATCTGACGCCCGCAGACGGACAGGCCCTGCCGGATTACCGGCCGGGACAGTATGTGACGCTGCGCGTCTTTGTTACTGAACTGGGCCTGAAACAGCCGCGACAGTACAGCTTATCCGGCAAGCCCGGGGCCGGTTACTTGCGTATCTCCGTGAAACGCGAAGATCCGCGTGCGGAAGGACAGGATCCGGGTTATGTCTCATCAACCCTCCACAATGCCGTCAGTGAAGGCGACACGGTGGAACTGAGCGCGCCGGCGGGCAACTTCTTTTTATTAAATCCCGAAGTGGACAATGTGCTTATCAGTGCCGGCGTCGGCCTGACACCCATGATGTCCATGACACACCATCTGCTGGCAGAAATAGCTGATCCGAATACCTCCCTGAAAGCGGACCACGCGCCACAGATTCAGGACAGGAAGCAGATATTTTTCCTTCATGCGGCCCGCAGTTCCGATGTTCATGCCCTGCGCCAGGAACTGGCGGCTCTCTCTAAGCAGAACAGTAATCTGCATATTTTTATCGCCTATGAGCAGGCGAAGGAAACTGAGGTGCTCGGGGAAGATTATCATGTGCAGGGCCGGCTCGATCTCAGCGCGGTACCGGCGGAATATCTGCCGCCAGACGCCGATTTTTATCTGTGCGGGCCAGTGCCGTTTATGCACGAACAGTACCGTTCCCTGCTGGCGATGGGCATTGCAAAAGAGCGCATTCACAGCGAGGCCTTTGGCACGGGAGGTGTGGGTATCTGAGTCCGTGTATGATAAACCGTGGGGGGCGCTTTCTGCGCCCTTCGTGACCGGCAGGGATGCCCCGGCAGAACAGTTTTTACAGGGCCAGCTTTCCACATTGAACCCACTCCTTACAGCGACCTGTTAACCCGCCTCGGAATTTTGAACCCACCTGTAACAAACTATAAATCCATTATACCTGCCCCGCTGAGGACAAGGATCCGGCTCTGCCTTTTTTCGGATCCCGGATGACAAAACGCATGATATTTCCTGTAAATGCAATTATTCATAACATTTATATTCATATATGTTAAAAGTGCGAAATTAGCATCAGTTGTTGGTTATTATTAAGATTTCAGCAACAAACCGTATCCCACCCGCTTCGTTAAAAAAACCGAAGGTCATCAGAAGCGCTCACTGATCGTTCCGGGCTGAGACGGTGGCAGCGTCACGGGTAATGTCTCTATTTTATTGGTCGTGAGGAAGGCCGGATAATGGCCAAACTAAGAAGCCATAGCATTGGGGGCAGCCTGCTGATCTGGTATGATCGAGCAGAGGCTCATCTCAATGAGCAATCCCCGCAACAAATTTTTTCGGGGTGCAACAGACCCTTTAGTGTCCAGGCCTGAAAAAAAAGAAAGCACGGTCTCTGAGAGACTACGGTCCTTACGCAACCATACCGGTTAGCGAGCTTTATATTTTCATTATGACTATCTGTATAACAGGGGAATGAATGTGATTAAAAAAATATGCGAAGTGATTGATGGAGAGTATGTCTGTGACATTGATATCAGTGTGGAAGAATGGAAAACTTTATTAACAAATGATAAAGTTTTTGACACAAAAAGTATTGCAGCGTTAAAAAAATGGTTTATTGAGCCAAATCATTCCTGCACATGCTTCGATATTGGTAAGAAGTACGACCTGCACAGCATGAGTGCTAATGGAGTCATAAACGGACTGGGTGGCAGAGTTCAAAAAGAACTTGGTAGATTCGAGGTTAAAGGTGTCGGAAATATCGCATCCGGTACAAAATTCATTACCGTAATGAAGAGTAAAGAAATCGGCGGAAAACCCAAAAGAAACTTATGGACAATTCGTGAGGAACTTGTTCAGGCAATTAACGAACTGGATTTTTTTGGTACAACAGAAATGGCCAGCAGTGAGTATTACTCTGACGATGAGTTGATCAATGCCATAGAGAAAAGTAATATCTTTGACAACGTTCAGACGTTTGAATATACAGGGGAAGCCAAACCAAAGAAAAATGCAATAGAAGTAAAAAATGGCCTCTCGTATCCCAGGAGTAAAGGCGTATCCCAAAATGCGCTGAATAAAGCAGGTTACAGATGTGAAGTCGATAGTGACCACCCAACATTCAGAAGGCGAAATTCATCCTTAAATTACACAGAACCTCATCACATTGTACCTATGTCCAGGCAAGATGCTTTTGACACATCTCTTGATGTTGAAGAAAATATCATATCTCTGTGTTGCAATTGCCATAAACAAATTCACCTTGGTCAGGGTTATGAAGATATGCTGAAAGAAATATACACTGCGCGAAAAAGGTTATTAAAAAAAGTTGGTATTGATATATCACTGGAAAACTTGATTCTTTATTACAAAATGGAAAGTAAGTGAGATTCAAACGAGAGTGATACCTTCGTTTTATTGGTCGGGATGAACAGCAGATGATGTTTCCGGCAAGTATCGGGTCCAGAAACTTTCTGTTAAAAAAGAGGTAAAAGTAGTCTTGAGCCCTGACTGCGAATTGCCATTGCGCATGACCAGAGAACAGGACGAACCCCTGCCAAACCCAGGCATGAGAAACACCTTTAAAACATAGACTTAATTAAAATCAGCAATTCCCATCGAAATAATAAGCAAGCAGAATTGGCTCAGGTGAATTTCACTCGGTGCAGTGCATGCGTTGGGGGGGGTAAAAGGAAAAACCCGAAATGAATCGGGTTTTGATTAATTAACGATTAACAGGTTCCCGTGCCCGGGAACACTCTGACTGTACGCGCAATATATTATTTCCGCAATCATTATTTTTGATTACCAAGCCATTTATTCATCTGCTCAATTTCACCTTTTTGAGCTTTAATGATGTCCTGCGCGAGCTTTCTCATTTCCGGATCTTTTCCGTATTTTAGCTCGGTCTCAGCCATTGCTATTGCCCCTTCATGGTGTGCTACCATGCCTTTCGCAAAAGCCTTGTCGGGATCGGACTCTTTTACAGCGGCCATCATTTTGTCATGCATACCTTTCATGC
Organism: Leclercia sp. LSNIH8; assembly: GCF_002920195.1. Classification (NCBI taxonomy): domain Bacteria; kingdom Pseudomonadati; phylum Pseudomonadota; class Gammaproteobacteria; order Enterobacterales; family Enterobacteriaceae; genus Leclercia; species Leclercia sp. LSNIH8. Next base: position 21,865 of record NZ_PQJY01000011.1, read on the forward strand.
CGGACATATATTCCTGTGACGATGCCGATGAGGATATATCTGACATTTTCATTTCTGAATGTTCTGCGGAAATCGCTGGCAGGGAAAACATCAGTATAACAAAAAGCGAATTTGTGATTTTCATATAATAAACCCTTTCAGATGGTTACCGGATAAGTTTAGCTGAGTCAGACAAAAAAGCCCCCTGAAGGGGGCAAAAAATAACAACATATCCGTATAAGGGACAATCTATCAAGGAAAGGGTAACCGCACGGAAACTTCAGTTGTCATCAGCCCGCATTGATCATGCGGCGGTGTGCATCAGCCATAGCCTGATGGGGGCCGGACTGACCGTTATTCGTAAATTCATGGGCAACAGCTGCTCTTTCATGTTCATTCATCGCCGCAAACGAAGTCGCCGGACGGGAAGCGTTAACGGTGCCAGTTCCCATCATCTTCTGATGACTTTCCGCCATTTTTTTATGTGCATCTGCTGAACCATTGTTCATGGTTTCATGAACAATAATAGCCTGTTCATGCTGATCCATACCGGCCATCCGTGGAGCTGCCCCCTGGATGGCGGCTGGAGTTGAAGAAGACTGCATCTGATGGGCCGGAGCCTGAGCATTATTGACACGCTCATGGATATTTACAGTTTCAGTGGCCCAGGCCGTAGAAATTAAGCTCAAACCTAACACTGATGCTAAGACGATATTTTTCATGGTAACTCTCCATTTCTGAATTAGTGATGTCCGTGAATTTCGATCTGTGTCCTCAGTAGTACAACTGACAACTCTACAGACCTTATTCCGCCGGGATGAGGCTTTAATACAACTCCTGGCTTGTGCTGATGCCGTGTATGGATGAAGTAATAATGCCTTCCTGATAAGTTGCACTAATTATATCGAATGGCTTCTGTTTGCTGCATGACAGGCTAATGACATCTTTGTCATTTAAATCTTTATTCTCAGTACTGGGTTTCCGGAATCATTTTCTCCAGTCTGGGCACGGATAGGATAAAACGAGTTGAACGTACGTCCGATTCCACCTGCACTCTTCCGTGATGTGCTTCCACGATGGACTTCACAATCGCAAGGCCGATGCCGCTGCCTTCTCCTTTTCGTTGTCTGGACGGATCTACCCGATAAAAACGGTCAAACAGCCTTGATAAATGCTCTTCAGGGATTGGTTTCCCCGGATTTTCAATCACAAGGTCAAAAAAGCTCTCCTGCTCTCTTATTGAGACGGTGATTGCCTGTCCCTCCGGGGTATAACGCAGGGCATTGGATAACAGATTATTGATCGCCCTTCTGAACATTTGTGGATCTCCCTCAACCAGGCAGGGCATCCCGTTAAATTTGAGCGTGATATTGCGTTCTTCGGCCCAGGCTTCGAAAAACTCGAAGACTTTCATGACTTCCGCTCTGAGGTCAAACATGACCCTGTCAGGTATCAGCTGATTATTATCTGCCTGTGCCAGGAACAGCATATCGCTGACCATTTTGGTCATCCGGTTATACTCTTCAAGACTGGAATAGAGGACATCCTCAAGTTCCCTCTGGGTTCGATCCTGACTCAGTGCGATTTCAGTCTGCGTCACCAGATTGGTGATGGGCGTTCTGATCTCATGCGCGATATCGGCAGAGAAATTGGCCTGGCGGGTAAAGACATCCTCAATCTTTCCAATCATATGATTGAACGAGATAACCAGTTGCTCCAGCTCAATGGGAACGCGTGTCGGTTCCAGTCGCGCATCAAGATTCTCGGAGGTGATGTTTTTAATGGCATTGCTGACATTACGAAGGGGCAGGTGCCCCTGACGGACAGCGATTCGAATGATCAGAACAATCAACAGGCTTATCACGACGGCAATCGCAATCAGGTTCTTTTTCAGCGCATCGAGGTAATGGAGATGGAAATTAATGGATAGGCCAGTCAGCATGACATAGTTCTGCTGTTTGCCCTGAAATATCGCCTGACCAGAGGAGGCGATAATCCTGTATGTTTCCATCTTCATTTCGGACCCGGTATCCATCGGTCCCGCAGGATCCTCCACCGTCCAGAGAAAGACATCCCGTGCGCGGCTGTGCTCGCTAAAATCTGCTGAATTCACTGCCGGGCGTAGTGCCGCCCCCTGAGCTGAGCTAAAGAGCACTTCACCCCTGGGATTGAGGAGCAAAAGGGCAACGTTGCGGTAGCTGGCAATTGATTCCTTTATTTTGCTTATTTTTTTATCATCCGGATCCACCGGGGACTGCAGTATACGGTTCAGTGTGGTGCTGATTTGTTGAAGATCGCTGACATCCTGCTCGGCAAAATGATTTTCAACAGAATGCAGCATAAACCAGGTGAAGGCGATAAAAGCCAGTATCGTGGACAGGCTGATAAAAAAGGTCAGCCGCAGAGCGAGTGAGAAAGGGCGTCTGGAAGGTTTGCTATGCATCCGGGACCTCCAGCATGTAGCCCACGCCCCGGACTGTCTGGATCAGCTTTGTCTCGTAATCGTTGTCTATTTTAGCGCGGAGTCGCTTTACTGCGACATCGATCGCATTAGTGTCGCTGTCAAAATTCATGTCCCAGACCTGAGAGGCAATCAGGGAGCGGGGAAGAACCTCTCCCTGATGGCGAATGAAAAATTCCAGCAGGCTGAACTCTTTACTGGTGAGCACAATGCGGTTTCCGGCGCGACTGACTTTTCTGGATACGAGATCAATCGAGAGGTCAGCCACCTTAAACTGGCTTTCCGTGATCATCGTGTTTCCCCGCCTCAGAAGGGTTCTCACCCGGGCGAGCAGTTCGGCAAACGCAAAGGGTTTAACCAGATAATCGTCCGCACCCAGTTCCAGTCCTTTGACCCTATGTTCGATCGTGCCGAGGGCTGTCAGCAGTAAGACCGGCATACCCTTTCCGGCAGTGCGCAGCATGCGGATGATATCCCAGCCGTTCACATCAGGTAGCATGATATCCAGAATGACTAAATCATACTCGGCTGTCATGGCGAGATGATATCCGGTAAGACCATTATCAGCGTGATCCACTACGAACCCTGCCTCTGTAAGCCCTTTGCTGAGATATTCACCTGTTTTAATTTCGTCTTCGACGATCAATATTTTCATCTTGCTCCCCGGCTGGCTGCTAATGTCATTCTATTGCGCCCACGATCGTTATCAACGGATTACAGCAAAAATGACAACATTGTCATTATCCTGTCACTCGGCAAACAGAGAGCGTTAGGTAAAGTACCCCTATCAATACTCTGGACTTCATTTGAACCATTTACCAGGTCTGCCTGGACGAGAAGCGTTATGTTCAAATTAAAATTACTCAGCATTAGCACGATATTCATCCTGGCAGGCTGCGTGTCGCTTGCGCCTGAATATCAGCGGCCCGCAGCACCGGTACCCCAGCAGTTTTCACTGTCCCATAACAGCCTGACGCCAGCGGTAAATGGCTATCAGGATACGGGCTGGCGTAACTTTTTTGTCGATCCCCAGGTTACCCGGTTGATCGGTGAAGCTCTGACTAATAACCGTGATTTGAGAATGGCTGCCCTGAAGGTTGAAGAGGCCCGAGCCCAGTTCAACGTCACGGATGCAGATCGTTATCCCCAGCTGAATGCCTCATCCGGGATAACATACAGCGGTGGTCTGAAAGGTGACAAGCCGACCACACAGGAGTACGACGCGAGACTGGAGCTCAGCTATGAGCTCGATTTTTTCGGCAAACTTAAGAACATGAGTGATGCTGACCGCCAGAACTACTTTGCCAGCGAAGAAGCCCGTCGGGCCGTACACATCCTGCTGGTCTCCAACGTTTCACAGAGCTATTTCAGCCAGCAACTGGCGTACGAACAACTCCGTATTGCGCGGGAAACGCTGAAAAATTATGAACAGTCCTATGCTTTCGTTGAGCAACAGCTCGTGACCGGGAGTACGAACGTTCTGGCACTTGAACAGGCGAGAGGACAAATCGAAAGTACCCGCGCCGAAATAGCCAAACGAGAAGGCGATCTGGCTCAGGCAAACAATGCCCTGCAACTGGTGCTGGGAACGTACCGCGCACTTCCGTCAGAAAAAGGGATGAAAGGCGGGGAGATCGCACCAGTAAAATTGCCACCAAATCTATCTTCACAAATTTTGCTGCAGCGACCGGATATTATGGAAGCGGAATATCAGCTGAAAGCGGCTGATGCCAATATTGGCGCAGCGCGAGCGGCCTTTTTCCCCTCCATTACCCTGACCAGTGGTCTTTCCGCAAGCAGTACGGAGCTGTCCAGCCTGTTTACGTCAGGAAGTGGAATGTGGAATTTTATCCCTAAAATTGAAATTCCTATTTTTAATGCTGGCAGGAATAAAGCCAATCTGAAGCTGGCTGAAATTCGCCAGCAACAATCGGTGGTTAATTACGAACAAAAAATTCAGTCAGCCTTTAAGGATGTTTCCGACACGCTTGCGCTGCGCGACAGCCTTAGCCAGCAACTTGAGTCACAGCAGCGTTATCTTGATTCACTTCAGATAACTCTCCAGCGTGCCAGAGGATTATATGCAAGTGGTGCTGTCAGTTACATCGAAGTGCTGGATGCAGAACGTTCCCTCTTCGCTACGCAGCAAACCATTCTCGATCTTACCTATTCCCGACAGGTTAACGAAATTAATCTGTTTACCGCGCTGGGTGGCGGTTGGGTAGAGTAAATTTATTTAATTAATCAGGAAATTAAAAATGCGTAATTCACTTAAAGCCGTTTTATTTGGTGCCTTCTCTGTCATGTTTTCTGCCGGTCTTCATGCTGAAACACATCAGCATGGCGATATGAATGCTGCCAGTGATGCTTCGGTACAGCAGGTTATCAAGGGCACCGGTGTCGTTAAAGACATTGATATGAATAGTAAAAAGATTACCATTTCGCACGAAGCAATCCCTGCTGTGGGCTGGCCTGCAATGACCATGCGCTTCACTTTTGTTAATGCAGACGACGCTATCAATGCCCTGAAAACCGGCAACCATGTCGATTTCTCGTTTATTCAGCAGGGCAATATCTCCTTACTCAAAAGCATTAACGTTACGCAATCCTGATTATCAGTCCGGAGCGAATACATCCAGTGCGCCTGAACATTCATTAAGGGATTACTGTGAATGAATGATCGGGCGCATATGCCAGGTGTTTTGATTTTTCAGCGAGAAATTGTATGGCTTCTTTAAAGATAAAATATGCTGCAATAATTATCAGCAGCCTCATAGCAGGAGGGCTGATATCGGTTACTGCCTGGCAGTATGTAAACTCATCACAAAAAACAGTACAAACCGAACAAAAGGCACCGGAGCGAAAGGTACTTTTCTGGTATGACCCGATGAAACCGGATACCAAATTTGATAAACCCGGAAAATCTCCCTTTATGGATATGGACCTGGTGCCAAAATATGCTGATGAAAGCGGCGATAAAAGCAGTGGCGGGATCCGTATCGATCCAACGCAGGTTCAGAATCTGGGATTAAAAACGCAAAAAGTCACGCGAGGAATGCTGAATTATTCTCAGACAATCCCGGCTAATGTCAGTTACAACGAGTATCAGTTTGTCATTGTGCAGGCGCGCTCTGACGGTTTCGTCGAAAAAGTGTATCCCCTGACGATTGGCGATCATGTGAAGAAAGGCACTCCGCTTATCGATATCACCATTCCTGAATGGGTTGAGGCACAAAGTGAGTTCCTGCTGTTATCCGGTACAGGCGGTACGTCAACCCAGATAAAAGGGGTTCTGGAGCGACTTCGTCTGGCTGGTATGCCGGAAGAGGATATTCAAAGGCTGCGTTCAACCCGCACAATCCAGACCCGTTTTACCATTAAAGCACCTATTGATGGTGTCATTACTGCGTTTGACCTGCGCACCGGAATGAATATTTCGAAAGATAAAGTAGTGGCTCAGATTCAGGGGATGGACCCGGTCTGGATCAGCGCTGCAGTGCCAGAATCTATCGCATATCTGCTGAAAGATACGTCGCAGTTTGAAATTTCGGTACCGGCTTATCCGGATAAAACATTCCATGTCGAAAAATGGAATATTCTTCCCAGCGTGGATCAGACAACCCGTACGCTTCAGGTCCGTCTCCAGGTTTCTAATAAGGATGAGTTTCTCAAGCCGGGCATGAATGCCTATCTGAAACTGAATACCAGAAGCCAGGAGATGCTGCTGATACCAAGCCAGGCCGTTATCGATACCGGCAAAGAACAGCGCGTGATTACTGTTGATGATGAAGGCAAGTTTGTGCCGAAACAGATCCACGTTCTGCATGAGTCACAGCAACAGTCCGGCATCGGCTCCGGCCTGAATGAAGGCGATACCGTGGTGGTCAGTGGCCTGTTCCTCATTGACTCTGAAGCCAATATTACGGGCGCACTGGAACGTATGCGCCACCCTGAAAAAACAGAAAGCAGTATGCCAGCAATGTCTGACCAGCCTGTAAATATGCATTCAGGGCACTGAGGAGACGACGATGATTGAATGGATTATCCGGCGCTCTGTCGCCAACCGTTTCCTGGTCATGATGGGGGCCCTGTTTCTCAGCATCTGGGGCACATGGACGATTATTAACACGCCTGTCGATGCCTTGCCTGACCTGTCAGATGTGCAGGTCATTATCAAAACCAGCTATCCCGGCCAGGCCCCGCAGATTGTAGAAAACCAGGTCACCTATCCACTTACCACCACCATGCTGTCCGTGCCTGGCGCAAAAACCGTGCGTGGTTTTTCACAGTTCGGTGATTCGTATGTGTATGTCATTTTTGAAGACGGCACCGATCTGTACTGGGCCCGTTCCCGCGTGCTGGAGTACCTGAACCAGGTACAGGGAAAACTGCCCGCCGGTGTGAGTTCTGAAATCGGTCCGGACGCCACGGGGGTGGGCTGGATATTTGAATATGCCCTTGTCGATCGCAGCGGAAAACACGACCTTTCAGAACTGCGTTCTCTGCAGGACTGGTTCCTGAAATTTGAGCTGAAAACCATCCCGAACGTGGCTGAGGTCGCTTCGGTTGGCGGCGTGGTGAAACAGTACCAGATTCAGGTCAATCCGGTAAAACTGTCTCAGTATGGTATCAGCCTGCCCGAAGTGAAACAGGCCCTTGAATCGTCTAACCAGGAGGCCGGTGGCTCATCCGTTGAAATGGCCGAAGCTGAGTATATGGTCCGTGCCAGCGGTTATCTTCAGAGCATTGATGATTTTAATAACATCGTCCTGAAAACAGGCGAGAACGGCGTGCCGGTTTATCTGCGGGATGTTGCCCGCGTGCAGACCGGGCCTGAAATGCGGCGTGGTATTGCCGAGCTGAACGGCCAGGGCGAAGTCGCTGGCGGCGTGGTGATCCTGCGGTCGGGTAAAAATGCACGCGACGTTATCACGGCAGTGAGGGATAAACTTGAGACGCTGAAGGCCAGCCTGCCGGAAGGCGTTGAAATCGTGACCACCTACGATCGCAGCCAGCTCATCGACCGGGCGATTGATAACCTCAGTTCCAAACTTCTGGAAGAGTTTATCGTGGTGGCCATCGTCTGTGCCCTGTTCCTGTGGCACGTACGTTCTGCCCTGGTGGCGATTATCTCTCTGCCGCTTGGTCTGTGTATCGCCTTTATCGTCATGCACTTCCAGGGACTGAACGCCAATATCATGTCGCTGGGAGGGATAGCGATTGCCGTCGGTGCGATGGTGGATGCCGCCATTGTGATGATTGAGAATGCGCATAAGCGGCTTGAGGAGTGGGATCATCAGCATCCGGGTGAGCAGATTGACAACGCCACCCGCTGGAAGGTGATTACCGATGCCTCCGTTGAAGTGGGACCCGCACTGTTTATCAGCCTGCTGATCATCACCCTGTCCTTTATTCCTATCTTTACCCTGGAAGGTCAGGAAGGACGTCTGTTTGGCCCGCTGGCATTCACGAAAACGTACTCCATGGCGGGCGCGGCCGCGCTGGCCATCATCGTCATTCCGATTCTGATGGGATTCTGGATCCGGGGGAAAATTCCTGCAGAGACCAGTAACCCCCTGAACCGGGTACTGATCAAAGCGTATCATCCATTGCTGTTGCGTGTCCTCCACTGGCCAAAAACAACCCTGCTGGTTGCGGCCTTGTCCATTTTCACCGTTATCTGGCCGCTGAGCCAGGTGGGCGGTGAGTTTCTGCCGAAGATTAACGAGGGCGACCTGTTGTATATGCCGTCGACCCTGCCGGGTGTCTCTCCGGCTGAAGCTGCAGCGCTCCTGCAGACGACGGACAAGTTAATCAAAAGCGTTCCTGAAGTGGCCTCTGTATTTGGCAAGACCGGTAAAGCAGAGACCGCCACGGATTCCGCACCGCTCGAAATGGTGGAAACCACGATCCAGCTCAAACCTGAGGATCAGTGGCGTCCAGGCATGACGATTGACAAGATTATTGAAGAACTCGACAGGACCGTCCGTTTACCGGGGCTGGCAAACCTCTGGGTGCCGCCAATCCGTAACCGTATTGATATGCTCTCAACCGGGATCAAAAGCCCGATAGGTATCAAGGTGTCCGGAACGGTTCTGTCCGATATCGATGCAACGGCGCAGAGTATCGAAGCGGTCGCCAAAACCGTACCCGGCGTAGTGTCTGCTCTCGCAGAGCGACTGGAAGGCGGGCGCTACATTGATGTGGATATCAACCGGGAAAAAGCCTCCCGCTACGGAATGACGGTGGGCGATGTGCAGCTGTTCATCTCATCAGCCATCGGCGGCGCGACGGTAGGGGAAACGGTTGAAGGCGTGGCCCGGTACCCGATTAATATCCGCTATCCGCAGGATTACCGGAACAGCCCGCAGGCCCTGAAACAGATGCCGATCCTGACCCCGATGAAGCAGCAGATCACGCTGGGCGATGTTGCGGATATTAAGGTCGTTTCCGGGCCGACTATGCTGAAAACGGAAAATGCCCGTCCAGCCAGCTGGATTTACATTGACGCGCGCGGCAGGGATATGGTGTCGGTGGTTAATGACATTAAAACGGCGATCAGTCAGAAAGTGAAACTGAGACCGGGTACCAGCGTGTCATTCTCCGGACAGTTTGAACTGCTTGAGCATGCCAACAAGAAACTGAAGCTGATGGTGCCGATGACGGTGATGATCATCTTCATCCTGTTGTATCTGGCATTCCGCCGGGTTGATGAAGCCCTGCTGATCCTGATGAGCCTGCCGTTCGCCCTGGTTGGCGGGATATGGTTCCTGTACTGGCAGGGCTTCCATATGTCTGTCGCAACCGGAACGGGGTTTATCGCTCTGGCCGGGGTGGCAGCAGAGTTTGGCGTGGTCATGCTGATGTATCTGCGTCATGCCATTGAAGTGCACCCGGAATTGTCCCGTAAAGAGACGTTCACACCGGAAGGTCTTGATGAAGCCCTCTATCATGGTGCCGTGCTGCGTGTCCGGCCGAAAGCCATGACCGTGGCGGTGATCATTGCGGGTCTGCTGCCAATACTCTGGGGAACCGGTGCAGGTTCAGAAGTCATGAGCCGTATCGCGGCACCCATGATTGGTGGGATGATCACGGCTCCGCTGCTGTCCCTGTTCATAATTCCTGCCGCCTACAAATTAATCTGGCTGCGCAGACATAAAAAAAGCGTGTCATAACCCTGTAAGGGCATCCTCTGTGGGTGCCCTTCTGTACTGATTCATCCTGACGTCAGGGGTTATATCGATAATATACAGAGGTGAGTATGAAAAAAGTGGTCCTGGTGGCCCTGGCTCTCGGCCTTTCACTGCCCGCAATGGCGAGTGAAAAAGTGATTGATATGTACAAATCTGAAAACTGTGGCTGTTGTTCCCTGTGGGGCAAGGCGATGGAAAAAGACGGGTTTGAAGTACGAACTCACGTCATGAATGATCAGGCGCTGTCAGCCCTGAAAGAAAAGCATGCTATTCCTGCAGGACTACGAAGTTGTCATACCGCGGTTGCCGGTAATTTGATCATTGAAGGCCATGTGCCTGCGACAACGATACATAAGGCAATGCAGCCTGGTTCGGGTATATACGGTCTCGCCACCCCCGGTATGCCAGCAGGAAGTCCTGGAATGGAGATGGGAGCCCGAAAAGAGGCTTACGATGTTATCGCATTCTCACCGGATGGAAGTAAAAAAGTCTTCCAGCGAATCGAATAGTCAGCGGAACGGCTGATAACGGGACGCCGGTAGCAGGCACTCCTGTGCCGGCGATATTCGTGGTAATCGCATCCATGACATACCCTGAAGACAGAAGATGCTTCGGTATGCATAAGGAGAGTTACTGTGAAAAATGACAATGCAGTGCAACACAACAACCAGACTGCTTCTGAGCAGACATTATCCCCGGACGAGGGCCACGTATTGCATAAGGTGAGAGATCCCGTGTGCGGGATGGCCATCCTGCCCGACAGGGCGCACAGCAGCATTCGATACCTGGACCATCAACTTTATTTCTGCTCCGCCAGCTGTGAGAGTAAATTTAAAGCCCATCCCGATCGTTATCTTACCGAAGATGCCAGTGAACATTCCCATCACCATCACCACGATCATCACGAAGTCAGCCCTGATCAGATAAAACAGCCTCACCACCAGGCGGAGAAAGAGAATTCTGAAGGTGTGTGGACATGTCCGATGCACCCGGAGATACGCCGCAGTGGTCCCGGAAGCTGTCCTGTCTGTGGAATGGCACTGGAGCCGCTCGTAGCTACGGCATCCACGGGGCCAAGTGATGAACTTCGCGACATGACAAGACGCTTCTGGCTGGGGTTGTTGCTGGCGTTTCCGGTTCTGGTACTCGAAATGGGATCTCATCTGTTTCCCGCCTTGAGGAATACAGTACCGCCACAGTACAACACATGGCTGCAGCTGCTTCTGGCCTCTCCTGTCGTGTTGTGGTGTGGCTGGCCATTCTTCGCCCGGGCCGGAATGTCGTTACGTAACCGCTCCCTGAATATGTTTACCCTTGTTGCAATGGGCACCGGCGTAGCCTGGGTGTACAGCGTCATTGCAACCGTCTTCCCCTCCTGGTTTCCTGCATCGTTCAGAAACATGGATGGCCTGGTGGCCGTTTATTTTGAAGCCGCAGCAGTTATTACGGTGCTTGTTCTGCTGGGACAGGTTCTTGAGCTGCGGGCACGGGAACAAACCTCAGGTGCCATTACTGCACTACTGAATCTTGCCCCCAAAACCGCCAGGCGGCTGGATCATGACGGTCATGAAACGGATATTAATGCGGAAGATGTTCTGCCTGGCGATAAGCTCCGCATCAGACCAGGAGAGAGTATTCCGGTCGACGGTATTGTGATCGAAGGCAAAACAACCGTTGATGAATCGATGGTGACCGGGGAATCTATGCCGGTTACCAAAACGGAGGGTGACCCTGTCATCGGGGGGACCATTAATCAGACAGGGAGTCTCATCATCCGTGCAGAGAAAGTCGGTGATGAAACAATGCTCTCACGAATTGTTCAGATGGTCGCTGATGCACAGCGTTCGCGTGCCCCCATCCAGAGAATGGCTGACAGCGTTTCAGGCTGGTTTGTTCCTCTGGTGATACTTATCGCGGTTGTTGCTTTCGTGATCTGGTCTGTCTGGGGGCCCGAGCCCAGGATGGCGCACGGTCTCATTGCGGCTGTGTCGGTCCTGATTATTGCCTGTCCCTGCGCGCTGGGGCTGGCCACGCCGATGTCGATAATGGTGGGGGTGGGCAAAGGAGCCCAGGCCGGGGTGTTAATCAGGAATGCCGAAGCCCTTGAGCGTCTTGAAAAAGTGGACACGCTGGTTGTCGACAAAACAGGCACGCTCACGGAAGGTTCGCCTACGGTGACAGGGATTATCAGTCTCAATCCGGGTGGGGAAACATCTCTTTTGCGTGTAACAGCCGCAGTGGAAAAAGGCTCGCAGCATCCGCTGGGTATGGCAGTAGTTAAAGCAGCACAGGAAAAGGGGATCGCAATACCCGCAGTCACTCATTTCGATGCACCGTCGGGTAAAGGTGTCTCAGGCGATGTCGAAGGTCAACGGGTTGTTATTGGTAATGAACTGGCTATGCAGGAAAACAGTATCGTTATTGATAATCAAAAGGCCGTTGCGGATACGTTGCGGATGGAAGGCGCTACCGTTATCTATGTGGCCACAGACGGGGACCTTGCAGGCCTGATAGCTATCTCGGATCCCGTGAAAGCAACCACGCCGGATGCGCTTAAAGCTTTGCGTCAGGCGGGGATCCGCATTGTTATGCTCACCGGGGATAACCAGCTTACTGCTGAAGCAGTCGCACGGAAACTGGGAATAGATGAGGTTGAAGCCGGGGTTCTGCCTGACGGCAAAAAAGCAGTGATAACCCGACTGAAAGCGTCTGGTCATGTGGTTGCGATGGCGGGGGACGGTGTAAATGATGCCCCGGCGCTGGCAGCGGCTGACGTGGGCATAGCTATGGGAACGGGTACAGATGTGGCAATTGAAAGTGCCGGAGTCACCCTTCTCAAAGGCGACCTGATGATACTGAACAGGGCCCGTCATCTGTCAGAGATCACCATGAAAAATATCCGACAGAATCTGTTTTTTGCATTTATCTACAACGCACTTGGCGTGCCTGTGGCTGCAGGTCTGCTTTATCCTGTGTATGGAATACTGCTGTCGCCAGTTATTGCGGCGGCGGCCATGGCTCTTTCCTCCGTCAGCGTCATTGTGAATGCGTTGCGTCTGAAAAGTGTCAGGCTCGGGAAATAACACTGAGTGAAGGGTCAGTTACGAACAGAAGGAGTCCAGTATGAAAAGTACCACCTATGCGCTTATTGCTGTCGCCGCGATCGCGGCATTTGCCCTCCTGCGCGAACACTGGTCACATGTGGCAGGTTACTGGCCATATCTGTTATTGCTGGTCTGCCCGCTAATGCATCTTTTCCACGGCCACGGAGGGCATGGAGATCATCAACATCACGGAAGTGAAAACGATAAAAAAAATTAATCCGGCAGACGGGGCCGCGTCGCGGTCCCGTTATCAGTCCAGGTATCGTTCGTAGTCTCTGACATGCGCAAAGGCATGCTGTTCGAGTTTGTTATCAGCGGGTGCCGCTGCCCGGAACGCCAGAGAGTTAACAGGGTTGTTATTGATGACCAGCTCGTAATGCAGATGAGGACCGGATGAACGTCCGCTGTTACCGGATAACGCAATAGCACCTCCCCGTGTAACCCTGGCCCCTTTAGTAACGAGTATTTTATTGAGGTGGAGATAGCGAGTTTTAACACCGGCTTTTCCCGTTACTTCAACAAAATATCCCATGGTACTGTTGTATTCGGCCCGGGTGATTTTTCCGTCGATGACGCTGACTATTTTCGTGTTCATGGGCATGGAATAATCAATGCCATTATGGGGACTCACTTTTCCCGATACCGGGTTAAGTCTTGCAGGATTGAAAGGCGAACTGAGTCTTGCTGTGGCCGGTAACGGATAATCGAGACTGCCTTTCCCGGAAGTATCGGAAAGGTTATAGAACTTTTTATCTGATATACGATACGCCGTGTAATTAAATGAACCGGACGTAAATTTATAGGCCACGACACGTGATTTTCCCGCTTTCTTTTGCAGTACGAGTTTTAATGATTCATTTTTTTTCAAATGCCGCAGATTAAACCGGGAAGGCAAGGAGCGCTGAAGAGTAGCGATCTCGTTCGATTCCAGCCCCGAGCGGGTGGCTGAAAGGTAGGCATTTTCTTTTACGACATCGGTAGAATACATTTACTGGAATTCGCCGTTAGCATGAACACTGCGGCGTATGCTAGGGGTTTTCAGGAGGCGTGTCATCTGTCAGTTAATCGGGAGCACCGTTGATGGTCGTCATTTTTGTAACATATCTTGTTTCCCGTTTGCTCCTGAAGCTCTGGGAACTGTATGACCAGCCCGACGGTGATGATTAACGGGACTGAAACAGGTTACGGCAGAGCAATATGGGGCTCATGTCCTGCTACGTAACCCGTCAGTAAAGCCCTGCTGCGCACCTGACGCTAAGCACTAACCCGCCTGCAGTTACCTGGTCGAATACAGCCCGCGAAGCTTTCTTGCCTGCGTCTGATGTGCTTCCGCACCGGCATTATTGACCTGCTCATGCACGAGAGCGGCTTTTTCTCCGGCATTCAGTTCGTTAAAAGAAGAAGACGAGGTCTTTGAATTTGCATCACTGCCGGACAGCATTTTTTTATGTTCCTCAATCATTTCCTGATGCGCATAGGACGCGCTGTTGTTCATAAATGAATGAGCAACAATGGCCCTTTCATGTTCATTCATTTCAGAGAATGAGGGCGTGTTGTTTTTATTAACCCTGTCCGGTAAGTTTTCATGCGTCGAGGAGTTCACATGACTGACGGCTGAGGCATTATTAACAAATCGATGTGCTTCATGGGCAATATCACTGGACTGAGCAAAAGCTGCCCCACAAAATAAAGCTGTAAACGCAGTGGTCGTGATTAATATATTCATGTGTAATTACCTTCTGAGGTACATAAAAGATGTGCTTATGATCATATATAAAAATAATCAACCTGTGGGGAAGATGACGTAAATGTAATACAGCTATGTACATTACACGATTGTAATGAATTTGTTTCTTAAGGTGTGCTAGATTCATTTCATTGTAAGTGGATGAACCAGTAATTTAATTTAAATCGGTTCTCGAATTCTGTCAGTAACCATACTTTAAATAAGGGAATGCGCATGCTGTTGAAAACGTCTCGACGAACTTTCCTGAAGGGGTTAACCCTCTCTGGCGTAGCCGGAAGTCTTGGCGTATGGAGTTTCAATGCGCGTTCCAGTCTGAGCCTGCCAGTTGCCGCATCCCTGCAGGGTACTCAGTTTGACCTGACCATTGGTGAAACGGCCGTCAATATCACGGGCAGTGAGCGTCAGGCCAAAACAATCAATGGAGGCCTGCCGGGGCCCGTTCTTCGCTGGAAAGAAGGTGACACCATTACCCTGAAGGTCAAAAACCGTCTTAATGAACAGACGTCCATTCACTGGCACGGCATTATTCTTCCGGCCAATATGGATGGTGTTCCGGGGCTGAGTTTTATGGGCATAGAGCCTGATGATACCTACGTTTACACCTTTAAGGTTAAGCAGAACGGGACTTACTGGTACCACAGCCATTCCGGTCTGCAGGAACAGGAGGGGGTATACGGTGCCATTATCATCGATGCCAGGGAGCCAGAACCGTTTGCTTACGATCGTGAGCATGTGGTCATGTTGTCTGACTGGACCGATGAAAATCCTCACAGCCTGCTGAAAAAATTAAAAAAACAGTCGGATTACTACAATTTCAATAAACCAACCGTTGGCTCTTTTTTCCGCGACGTGAATACCAGGGGGCTGTCAGCCACCATTGCCGATCGGAAAATGTGGGCTGAAATGAAAATGAATCCGACTGACCTCGCGGATGTCAGTGGCTACACCTACACCTATCTCATGAACGGGCAGGCCCCGCTGAAAAACTGGACCGGACTGTTCCGTCCCGGTGAAAAGATACGCTTACGGTTTATCAACGGCTCGGCAATGACCTATTTCGATATCCGTATCCCCGGGCTGAAAATGACGGTCGTGGCTGCAGATGGCCAGTATGTAAACCCGGTTACCGTTGACGAATTCAGGATTGCCGTTGCCGAAACCTATGATGTCATTGTGGAGCCTCAGGGTGAGGCCTATACCATCTTCGCACAATCCATGGACAGGACCGGTTACGCTCGAGGGACACTGGCCACGAGAGAGGGGTTAAGTGCTGCCGTTCCCCCCCTCGATCCCCGTCCTCTGTTGACCATGGAAGATATGGGTATGGGGGGAATGGGACATGATATGGCAGGAATGGACCACAGCCAGATGGGAGGCATGGATAACAGCGGAGAGATGATGTCTATGGACGGTGCTGACCTTCCGGATAGCGGGACATCCTCCGCGCCCATGGATCACAGCAGCATGGCCGGTATGGATCATTCCCGGATGGCCGGAATGCCGGGTATGCAAAGTCATCCTGCGTCAGAAACGGATAACCCACTGGTTGATATGCAGGCGATGAGCGTCTCTCCGAAATTAAATGATCCGGGTATTGGTCTTCGAAATAACGGAAGAAAGGTTCTCACGTACGCGGATTTGAAAAGCCGCTTTGAGGATCCTGACGGACGTGAACCTGGCCGTACCATAGAACTGCATTTAACCGGCCACATGGAAAAGTTTGCCTGGTCATTTAACGGAATCAAGTTTTCAGATGCCGCACCGGTGCTGCTGAAATACGGTGAGCGGCTCAGGATCACGCTGATCAACGATACCATGATGACTCACCCCATTCACCTGCATGGTATGTGGAGCGATCTGGAAGATGAAAACGGTAATTTCATGGTTCGTAAACACACAATAGATGTTCCCCCTGGTACAAAACGCAGTTACAGAGTGACAGCAGATGCGCTTGGCCGCTGGGCGTATCACTGCCATTTGCTCTATCACATGGAAATGGGAATGTTTCGTGAAGTCCGGGTGGAGGAATGATGCGAATGAAGAGAAATTTGAAGGCCATACCTGTTCTGGTCGCCGGTTTGTTTACCTCACAGCTTTCTATTGCGGCGGGCTCCGTCTCTGCAGATCCCCACGCCGGGCACGACATGTCTGCCATGCAGATGCCAGCAGATGAGAATTTCACTGAGATGACGTCAATGGAGCCCATTGTAACTGAGAGCAGAACGCCAATTCCGCCTGTTACCGATGCCGACCGGAAGGCTGCATTCGGCAATTTACAGGGGCATGCGATTCACGACAGTGCGATTAATTATCTGGTTCTGCTGGATCAACTGGAATGGCAACGGTCGGATAACACCAACAATTTCAGCTGGAGTGTTAACAGCTGGATTGGAGGCGACACAGATCGGATTTGGCTAAAGAGTGAAGGTGAACGAAGCAATGGGGAAACGGAGGCGGCTGAAGCGCAGTTACTCTGGGGACATGCGGTTGGCCCATGGTGGGATTTGGTTGCGGGTGTCAGGCAGGATTTCAGACCTGCTTCTGCCCGGACCTGGGCTGCTGTCGGTTTTCAGGGGCTGGCACTCTATAATTTTGAGTCTGAAATTACGGGTTTTGTCAGTAATGGCGGAAAAGCAGCCCTTCGTCTGGGAGGAGAATACGACGTTTTACTGACTAACCGGCTCATACTCCAGCCATCCTATGAGGTGAATTTCTACAGTCAGGATGATGAATCGCGGGGTCGCGGCAGGGGACTGACTGACACAGAGCTGGGGCTCCGGCTGCGCTATGAAATACGCCGTGAGTTTGCACCCTATATAGGCGTTTCCTGGAATCAACTTTACGGGAAAACATCCGATATGGCGAAAAGAGAAGGTGAGAAAGACCATCAGGTAGTATTCCTGGCGGGAGCCAGAATCTGGTTTTAACGCACTGATATAAAACACTCAACTAAACAGGTAAATAAAATGTCGATTTTAAATAAAGCCATTCTTACAGGTGGCCTCGTTATGGGCGTTGCTTTCTCTGCTATGGCCCATCCGGAATTAAAAAGCTCTGTGCCACAGGCTGATTCAGCCGTAGCGGCCCCGGAAAAGATTCAGCTTAATTTCTCGGAAAATCTGACCGTGAAATTCTCAGGTGCAAAATTAACGATGACGGGTATGAAAGGCATGTCATCACATTCTCCGATGCCGGTCGCGGCAAAAGTGGCGCCAGGCGCTGACCCTAAATCGATGGTCATTATTCCGCGAGAGCCTTTACCCGCTGGCACTTATCGTGTTGACTGGCGCGCGGTTTCTTCAGATACGCACCCTATTACCGGTAATTACACCTTTACAGTGAAGTAATATTATGAACGACCTGATTATGATTGTTATTCGTTTTCTTCTTTATCTGGATTTGATGGTAATATTTGGATTGCCATTTTTTCAGATATATGGAATAAGTGGTGTCAGACATGAAACCTATAACCTGACTAATTTCAGGTCGTTTATAACCTTTGCTGTTGTTACAGGCATCATTCTTACTGGCATTAATATGCTCCTGGTATCTAATGCCATGAGTGGAGTAACTGACCTCAGAGAATTATCCATCCATGTTATCGAGATGGTGATAGAAGAAACTGATGTGGGTATTAGCTGGATTGTCAGGCTCTGTGCCCTGTTTACCACACTCGGTGCTTTGTTCCTTTACACTAATAAGAGAGTATTGTCCTGCCTGCTGATGACGATGAGTGGGGGCGTGGCGCTGGCTACACTTGCCTGGGGAGGACACGCCGTTATGCATGACGGTCTGCATTACTATCTCCATTTACTGAGCGATCTGACCCATCTCGGCGCTGCAGGTGCCTGGACAGGTGCTCTGGTTGCATTTGCTATCCTGCTGATGCGCAGAAACGAGCATAATGCACAGAGCGTCATTGTGATATCTGACTCCCTGGCAAAATTTGCCACGGCAGGAACGGTGATTGTTGTAGCCCTGATCCTGAGTGCGCTGGTCAACTATCTGTATATTGCTGAGGGTAACTTAACTCCCTTATTCAACAGTTCCTGGGGGAGGATATTGCTTGCCAAGACGGCTCTGTTTGTTCTGATGCTTCTTCTGGCTGCAGCAAACCGGTTTCACCTGGGTCCCCGGCTTGAAGTTATGGTCAGGGAAGGGAATTATGATCGCAGCGTTGCCCTGATGCGAAACAGCATCCTGACAGAATTCGTTGTTGCGATTATCATTCTGGGCGCCGTAGCGTGGCTCGGAATGCTTGCTCCGTCTCAGGTCAGCTAGGGGACAGCCAAAGCTCATGCGTGAGATTTTTACTTTCATATCAGCGAGTTGACCATGCAGCGTATTTTAATCGTTGAAGACGAACAAAAAACAGGTCGTTACCTGCAGCAGGGACTGGTTGAGGAAGGCTATCAGGCCGATCTCTTTAATAATGGCCGCGATGGTCTCGGGGCCGCGTCGAAGGGACAGTATGATTTGATAATACTGGACGTGATGCTGCCTTTCCTCGACGGGTGGCAAATCATCAGCGCACTGAGGGAGTCCGGGCACGAAGAACCGGTCCTGTTTTTAACCGCAAAGGACAACGTGCGGGACAAAGTGAAAGGACTGGAGCTTGGCGCAGATGACTACCTGATTAAGCCCTTTGATTTTACGGAGCTGGTTGCACGTGTAAGAACCCTACTGCGCCGGGCACGCTCGCAGGCCGCAACAGTCTGCACCATCGCCGATATGACCGTTGATATGGTGCACCGGACCGTGATCCGTTCGGGGAAGAAGATCCATCTCACCGGTAAAGAATACGTTCTGCTTGAGTTGCTGCTGCAACGCACCGGAGAAGTGTTACCCAGGAGTCTTATCTCGTCCCTGGTCTGGAACATGAATTTTGACAGTGATACGAATGTGATTGATGTCGCCGTGAGACGTCTGAGAAGTAAAATTGATGATGACTTTGAGCCAAAACTGATCCATACCGTTCGCGGTGCCGGATATGTCCTGGAGATCAGAGAAGAGTGAGGTTCAAAATTTCCCTGACCACACGCCTGAGCCTGATTTTTTCTGCGGTGATGCTTACGGTATGGTGGTTATCAAGTTTTATCCTGATTAGCACCCTTAATGGCTATTTCGATAATCAGGACCGCGATTTTCTGACAGGTAAACTTCAGCTCACCGAAGAGTTTCTTAA
This sequence comes from Leclercia sp. LSNIH8, assembly GCF_002920195.1. NCBI lineage: Bacteria > Pseudomonadati > Pseudomonadota > Gammaproteobacteria > Enterobacterales > Enterobacteriaceae > Leclercia > Leclercia sp. LSNIH8. Next base: position 41,534 of record NZ_PQJY01000011.1, read on the forward strand.
AACAGAGACGTTCCGGAACAAAACGGATATTAAGTCATTATCAGAAAAAATAAACGATGCGATGGTAGGGCACAATGGTTTATTCATTTCTATAAAAAACATGGAAAATGAAAAAATTGTTGAACTCTATGCCAAAAATTCTGTTGTTCCAGCGGTCCTGCTTAATAAGTCGGGTGATATTCTCGACTATATGATCCAGACGGAAGAAAATAACACCGTGTACCGCAGTATCTCGCGGCGGGTTGCCGTGACGCCGGAACAGGGTAAAAGCAAACATGTCATCATTACGGTTGCCACGGATACTGGGTATCACACCCTGTTTATGGACAAACTCAGTACCTGGCTGTTCTGGTTCAATATCGGTCTGGTCTTTATTTCTATTTTTCTGGGCTGGCTGACCACACGTATTGGTCTGAAACCGTTACGGGAAATGACCAGTCTGGCTTCCTCCATGACTGTACACAGCCTGGATCAGCGTCTAAATCCCGATCTGGCTCCGCCGGAAATCTCTGAGACCATGCAGGAGTTCAATAATATGTTTGATCGCCTGGAGGGGGCATTCCGGAAACTGTCAGATTTCTCGTCTGACATCGCGCATGAGCTGCGCACACCAGTCAGTAATCTGATGATGCAGACGCAGTTTGCACTGGCTAAGGAAAGGGATGTTTCGCATTACCGCGAAATTTTATTCGCTAACCTGGAAGAACTGAAAAGGTTGTCACGAATGACCAGTGACATGCTTTTTCTGGCACGTTCAGAGCATGGTCTGCTGCGGCTGGATAAACATGATGTGGATCTGGCAGCCGAACTGAATGAATTACGTGAGTTGTTCGAGCCCCTGGCAGACGAAACAGGAAAGACAATCACGGTTGAAGGAGAGGGCGTTGTTGCCGGAGACAGCGATATGCTCCGACGTGCTTTCAGTAACCTGCTTTCCAATGCAATCAAGTATTCTCCCGATAACACCTGTACAGCGATACACCTTGAGCGTGACAGTGACTGTGTGAACGTGATGATTACGAATACGATGTCCGGCCAGGTTCCCGCTAATCTGGAACGTTTGTTTGACCGGTTCTATCGCGCAGACTCATCAAGGTTCTACAACACGGAAGGCGCGGGGCTGGGATTATCAATTACAAGGTCGATCATTCATGCTCACGGCGGCGAGCTGTCAGCAGAACAGCAGGGGCGGGAAATTGTGTTCAGTGTGCGTCTGTTAAGAAGTTAATACCGTTATTCAGAAGAAATATTGAAGGTGACAAAAATGTCATCATTCAGTCACGCGATAAACAGAGGCGGTTTTTTATAATCATTCATAAATCAGGACAGCGTGATAATTCAATCGCCCGGTTCCTGGCGTGATGATCAACCAGCCCTGAGATCAAATGCTTTCTCTGTTATAAGCATTGATTGTTCGGGTATGAAAACACCGGAGACCCAACCATGAAAAAGATCCTTGTATCCTTTATTGCCATGATGGCTGTCGCTTCATCTGCCTGGGCTGCAGAGACAATGAACATGCATGACCAGGTAAATAATGCCCAGGCGCCTGCCCATCAGATGCAATCATCCGCTGAAAAAAGTGCAGTTCAGGGGGAGAGCATGAAAATGATGGATATGAGCGGTCACGATCAGGCCGCAATGTCCCATGAAATGATGCAAAACGGCAATTCTGCTGCCCATCAGGACATGGCTGAAATGCATAAAAAAATGATGAAATCCAAGCCAGCAGCTTCTAACGAAACAGCAAAATCATTTTCCGAAATGAACGAGCATGAGAAAGCCGCTGTTGTACACGAGAAGGCGAATAATGGTCAGTCTTCAGTGATTCATCAGCAGCAGGCTGAAAAGCATCGCAGCCAGATCACCCAGAATTAACCCGCAGCTCCACTTGTCAGACCCTCATTTGACGCCGAAGTCACTGGCTTACGCTCCCGCCGGGAGCGTTTTTTTTCGTAATTAATAAGTGTCATTAAAAGCATCCATCACCATTATCATAATTGGCCCTGATCAAATAAAATTTAACTTATGTTGCGCGAGAATTCAGTTCATGAAAAAAATATCAGTATCATATTGTTTTTAATTATTATTTTCGTTCCCGGTTATATCCTATATCCAGGGTTCATGCCGCGCCGTATCCTGAGACTGGCTGAGAATACGAATGATCGTAACCACCGAATGTGATGACACAAAATAGATCATGTGCTGTTCCACCGGCAGCGAGCAGATATTGTCTCCCAGCTCCGCGCGATGCGTGCCTATGTCATGCATGGCCAGAACGTCAAACACCGCTGCTATACGCCCGATATACGCATCCGCCTGAACAATCCCGAACTGTCGGAAGCTGTAGTCCCAGATTGCTTCCAGATCTTCTTCTGCTTTGGAAGTCAGCTCAATCTCTTTCATTTGCCACCCTGGCCCTGACATTATTCAGGAATGCATCCCTGTTCCAGGGTTTCGCCTCGCCGCTGCTGAGCCCTTCAGCCAGCAGATCGCGCAGTTCCTGAAGACGGGATTCAGCCTGCTTCTCACGCAGCAGACGCAACGCGTCACGCATGACCTCGCTCTGGGTGCGGTAATCACCGGCCTTAACCAGGGAATCGATAAATTCCCGCAGCTCATCACCCACGTCCACCGTCATCGTACGGGCCATAACCCCTCCGCTTCTTAATGTAAGATTTGTTCTTACATCATTATATCAGCTTACTCCCCTGCTTCCATCTCAGGCTTTTTTAGCCAAAGCAACCCGGCTGTAGTCTGGAGATCCGACTTTAGCTTTTTTCGGATCTTCACGGAGAAAGAGGAAAAAGAGTATAGGCATGACATATCCATATGCCAGGCATCTGCATAGGTATGGCATGCGCATACCCTTAGCATCTGCATATGCAAACCCTATACAACTATGTTTTTTTGCATATACTATACATATGCAGCAGCCGTACTCTGGCCGTCTCAACGTTACTGGTCTGTATTATTAGCAGACCTTGCTCACTTTTTGGGCTAAGGACTTCAAGGGATAAAACCTATGAGAACCGTATCTATTTTCAAAAATGGCAACAACCGCGCCATCCGCCTGCCCCGCGATCTGGATTTTGAGGGGGTGAGCGAGCTGGAGATCGTCCGGGAAGGGGACAGCATCATCCTGCGTCCCGTCCGGCCGACCTGGGGCTCGTTCGCGCAGCTCGAAAAAGCTGACCCGGACTTTATGGCGGAGCGCGAGGACGTTGTCACCGACGAAGGACGATTTAACCTGTGAACAAGACCTATATGCTGGACACCAACATCTGCTCATTCATCATGCGCGAGCAGCCGGAAGCCGTCCTGAAGCGCCTTGAGCAGGCGGTGCTGCGTAACCAGCGCATCGTTGTCTCGGCCATCACCTACTCCGAGATGCGCTTCGGCGCCACCGGCCCGAAGGCCTCGCCGCGCCACATCGAGCTGGTTGACGCGTTCTGCGCCCGCCTCGATGCCATCCTGCCCTGGGATCGCGCCGCGGTGGATGCGACCACGGAGATTAAGGTGGCGCTGCGCATGGCCGGCACGCCGATCGGCCCGAACGACACGGCTATTGCCGGGCACGCCATCGCCGCCGGTGCCGTGCTGGTGACGAATAATACGCGGGAATTTGAGCGGGTACCGGGTCTAGTGCTGGAAGACTGGGTAAGATAACGCTGTAAAACAAAACAGGCGGTCTGGCGCTGCCGGACACTCTTTCAGTCAGCGGTATATAAAGGAATAAAAGATGCCTCTGATCACGCGGCTTATGCTGCAAAACTTTAAAAAGTTTCCGGAACTGGACCTGCGCTTCACTCATGACCGTAACATTCTGGTCGGGGACAATGAGTCCGGGAAAAGCACGATTCTGCTGGCCCTTGACCTTGTGCTGAGTGACAGCCGGCACCGGGTCGAGGCGCTGGGTGTGGAATCGCTCCTGTCCCAGGCAGCAGTCAGGCAGTTTCAGGAAGGTGAGCGCCGCGCCGATCAGTTACCCGTGCTGACAGCTGACGTTTTCCTGAGTAATGGGGGAGATCCTGACCTGAATGGCAGGCAAAATCTGGCGGGTATCGATGCGGATGGTCTCAGAATGCGCATTGCACCAATGATGGAGGAATACGGTCAGGATATTCACAATGTACTACAGCAGGATCCCGATAATTTTCCCTATGAATACTATTCCGTGCGGTTCAGCACCTTCTCCGGTGGTCATTTCGCCGGCTTCAGACGCTATCTGCGCCATCTGCTGTTAGACAGTGCACGCATCGATAACGAGCACGCCGCACAGGAATATACGCGTACAGTTTACAGCGTCCATGTGCCGGTGGCCGATCGGTACCGGCTTGAAAACAGTTACCGGCAACAGAAAATGCACTTCTGCACCCGGCATCTGTCAGCCATAAACGACACGCTGGAAACGTATCAGTTTGGCGTGCGTTCCGGTGCTAAGTCAGGTCTTGAGGCGAATCTGGACATTACCGAGGACGGTATTTCCATTCGTCACCGTGGAAAAGGAAGGCAGTGCTTCATCAAAACGGAGTTTGCGCTGCAGCGGCATCAGCAGCAGGGAGAGCTCCACGCACTGTTGCTTGAGGAGCCGGAGAATCATCTCAGCCATGTCAGTATGAAGAAGCTGGTTAATCAGCTTGCCACTGAACGGCAGACGCAGGTGTTTATTGCCACACACAGCAGCCATATCTCCTCCCGCCTCGATCTGCGTAAGGCAATCCTCCTCGGGTCTACCCGGCCGGTACTGATGAATGAACTTTCCGCTGAGACTGCCGCCTTCTTCATGAAAGCACCGGATAATAACGTGCTGGAATTTGCGCTGGCCAGACGTGTGCTGCTCGTGGAGGGGGATGCTGAGTTTATTCTGATCGAGGCCTTTTATCGCCACCTGTATGGCAGGGCGCCGGAGGATGACGGGGTTCACATCATCGCTATCGGCGGAACGAGTTTCCGTCGTTATCTTGAACTGGCCCGTCTTCTGGAAAATCGCGTCGCGGCCCTTCGTGATAATGACGGCAACTATCAGCAAAACTGCGATGAACGCTATGCTGACGTGCTTTGTTCCCGCTCCCGGGTATTTGCTGATCGCGACAACACCCGATCCACATTTGAAATCTGCCTGTATCAGGATAACGCTGGTCTGTGTGATGCGCTTTTCCGCGGAACCCGCCGGACACTCACGGTGCAGGAATACATGCTGGCCAATAAGGCAGAAGCAGCATTCCGGCTGTTACAGCTGCACGCCGAAGAGCTGACAGTACCTGTTTATATTCAGGAGGCACTGGCATGGACAAGAGAGTGATATTTGCGGTTGCCGGCTCGGGCAAGACCACGCTGCTGATACGACGGTTGAGTGAGGACCGGAGGACGCTGCTCCTGACCTTCACCGTGAATAATGAAGCGCATCTGCGGGCGCAGATTATCAGACGTTTTGGCTTTATCCCGGACGGGATCAGGGTGATGACCTGGTTTGAGTTTCTGCACGGTTTTTGCTTCCGGCCTTACCTGCAGGAGCAGCTGGTATCGCGTGGCCTGAGCTTCGACCAGCCCCCACCCAGAATACCGCGCACGAATGCCCGGCATTATCAGGATCCCGCCGGACGGCTGTATCACCGGAGGCTCGCACACTTGCTGACAGCCCGCGGGCTGCTGCCGGATATCCGTACCCGGCTTGCCCGTTACTACGATGAACTGCTTGTCGATGAAGTCCAGGACTTTGCCGGACATGACTTTAATTTTCTGCTGGAGCTCTGCCGCGCGGAAATCACTGTGCTCTGTTGCGGCGATTTTTATCAACATACCTTTGATACAAGCCATGACGGCAACGTTAATTCAACGCTGCACGATGACATTACGCGATATGAGGCCCGCTTCGACGCAGCAGGTTTCAAGGTTGACCGGGACACGCTCAACCGAACATGGCGTTGCTCAGCTTCAGTGTGCGAGTTTATCACCGGGCAACTGAACATCCGTATCGCTGCCCATGGGAGACATGCCACCCTGATTGAAACGATCACAGATGCAGAGCGCACAGCCACCCTGCACGCCGATAATACGGTGATTAAGCTCTTCTATCGTGAACATCACCGTTACGGCTGCTATTCCATGAACTGGGGCGTCAGTAAAGGGCTCGACCACTTTAAGGATGTCTGCATTGTGATGGGATCCTCCCACTGGAAACTTCTAACCCGTCAGGAACTGGCAGCCCTTCCACCGTCGTCCCGTAACAGGCTGTACGTGGCATGCTCACGGGCGCGCGGCAACATTTATTTTGTTCCCGAAACTCATCTGCGCCGATTCCGAAATTGAGTTAGCTGCTTCTCAGTAGGGCACAATTCCGAAATAAAGCTGTATGGCCAACGACGTCACTTCAGGCTGGAAAAGTGCGGATCCGGTTTTGGTGTTTTTCGGATCTGCGGATGGGAATAAAGCGAATGATGCGGATATGGCATTAATTAAAGATTATTATTGCTCTGCTGACATTAGTGCCTGAGCAGTCATAAAAATGATAATTATTGTCCTTTATGCAACGATGCCGTCCGCCTGCTCCGACCTGGTCAACGCAGCTGTTGAAAACTACTATTATTTCTATTATTCTGGAAATATAGAAATAAAAACGCGAGGGCGGATATGGAACTGGACACTGCCGCGAGGGTGCTGAAAGAACTCGGGCACGCCACACGGCTTGGCATCTACCGGACACTGATCAAAGCCGGACATCAGGGGATGCCCGTTGGTGAACTGCAGCAGCAGCTCGCGGTACCGGCGTCCACCCTGAGCCACCACCTGTCGTCCCTGATGGCCGTCTCCCTGGTTCGTCAGGAGCGCCAGGGGCGAACCCTTTTCTGCCACGCCTGCTATGACAACCTCGGGGCGCTGATTGCCTTCCTGACAGATGAATGCTGTTCAGGCGGATCTGAGCGTCCTGCACCGTAAGCCTACCGGAGAGAAAATGCTGTCTGAACTGAAAAATGTGGATCCTGAACTGTTTGATACCGGCATCACCGCTGCCCGTATGGGCGTGGAGGCAACTGACCATCCACCCCGGATCCTGATGCTGTACGGCTCTGTGCGTGAACGGTCCTACAGCCGCCTGGCAACGGAAGAAGCTGCGCGGCTGCTGACAGCAATGGGCGCGGAGGTCCGGATTTTCTGTCCGTCCGGTCTTCCCCTGCCGGACGATGCGCCGGACACGCACCCGAAGGTCGTGGAGCTGCGCGAACTCGTTCGCTGGTCTGAAGGGATGGTGTGGTGCTCTCCTGAACGGCATGGCGCAATGACCGGCATCATGAAAGCCCAGATTGACTGGATCCCCTTGTCAGAAGGCGCTGTACGCCCGTCCCAGGGAAAAACGCTGGCCGTTATGCAGGTCTGCGGCGGCTCCCAGTCGTTTAACGCCGTCAACCAGATGCGCATTCTTGGCCGCTGGATGCGGATGATCACCATCCCGAACCAGTCCTCCGTGGCAAAAGCGTGGCAGGAGTTTGATGAAGACGGGCGGATGAAACCGTCGTCCTACTACGACCGCATTGTGGATGTGATGGAAGAGCTGATGAAGTTTACCCTGCTGACCCGGGAGCATGCAGCCTATCTCGTCGATCGCTACAGTGAACGCAAAGAGTCGGCAGAAGCGCTTTCCCGGCGCGTGAATCAGGGCAGCATCTGAGGGCAGATATGCGTGACGTCACGGCATTCAACACCTGCATGAGCGCGTTCTGGCAACAGCATGAAGCAGAGCTTTCCCGTTTTCTGGTGTCAAGAACGGGCGATCGGGAGCAGGCAGCCGATCTGCTTCAGGAAGTCTTCCTGCGCGCCCGGGCCTGTGCAGACCGCTTCTGTGAAATGGAGAACCCGCGGGCCTGGCTGTACCGGACGGCGAGGAATCTGCTGACGGATGAGTACCGTGCCGCCAGGAACGTCGTGGCGCTGGAAGACGAGATCCCCCTGCCTGAGGCCTTCCCTGAGGCGGTTTCAACGCTGGAGATTTGCCTGCCTGAAACCCTGCAGGCCTTGCCTGACGAGGAAAGGTGGCTGATAGAAGAGGCCGATCTGAACCGGCGTCCCCAGCAATGCCTGGCCGACGAGCTGGGGATCACGCTGACGGCGTTTAAGTCGCGCCTGCTTCGCGCCCGGAAACACCTGAAGGAGACGATGACGGAACTCTGCCTGGTGGAAGCGGATGATGCGTCTTCCGTCTGCTGCCATAAAAAAATGGATTAACCGCGCATCTTTTTCCCGTCTCACTCGTTTACCTCAGTGTAAAGCCCCATCACTCAACACTGAGGTAAACAGTCCATGTCAAAAATTGAGATCTTTGAAGCCGCAGGCTGCTGTGCGACCAGCAGCGTCGTGGTCAGCGATGAAGCCGTTAAATGGAACGCCAGCGCCGAATGGGCGAAAACGCATGGTGTGGATATTCAGCGTTACAGCCTGGCAAAGAACCCGCAGCAGTTCCTGAATACCCCTGTCATCAAAGAGTTCCTGAACACATCAGGGATGGAGTCCCTCCCTGTCACCTTGCTCGACGGCAAACTCGTGATGGCAGGCAAACTCCCGTCCCGGGAAGATATCGCCCGCTGGGCCGGTTTTTCCCTCACGCAGGACTGGAATGAAGACAGCACGCAGCCGCGCTGCTGCAGCATTCCCCGTATGCCTTAATCCCGGAGGAGCTCAACGATGATGATGCCATTTTTACAGAATATCCCCCCGTTTATCTTCTTCACCGGCAAAGGCGGCGTGGGGAAAACCTCTCTGGCCTGCGCGACGGCGGTATGGCTGGCTGACCAGGGCCGGAGAACGCTTCTGGTCAGTACCGATCCGGCCTCCAATGTCGGTCAGGTCTTTAGTCAGACTGTGGGCCACCGGATCACCGGTATCCGCACCGTGGAAAACCTTGCGGCAATGGAAGTTGACCCGATGGCGGCCGCGCAGGCTTACCGCGATCGCGTGCTCGATCCTGTTCGTGACCTGATACCTGCCGATGTCATCAGCAGCATTGAAGAACAGCTTTCCGGTTCATGTACCACGGAGATCGCGGCATTTGATGAATTTACCGCGCTGCTGACCAGTCATGAACTGCGCGAAAAATATGATCATATCGTCTTTGATACTGCACCAACCGGACACACCATCCGTATGCTTGAGCTGCCGGGCGCCTGGAGCGGCTATCTCGATGCACATCCTGATGCTGCGGCGAATCTCGGCCCTCTGGTGGGGCTGGAGAAACAACAGGACCAGTACGCTGACGCGGTGAAAGCCCTCTCTGATACGGCACTCACGCAACTGGTTCTGGTTGCCCGTGCCCAGGCGTCGACCCTGAAAGAGGTCTCCCATACCCACGAGGAGCTGTCGGCTATCGGTCTTCAGCATCAGCACCTTGCCATCAATGGCGTGCTCCCCCCCTTTGCCGGTGAACAGGATCCGCTGGCGCACAGTATTCTGGCGCGGGAGGAACGGGCCTTACGCGCCATGCCTGAAAACCTCGCGCACCTTCCCCGGTCGATGCTGTATCTGAAGCCCTTTAATCTGGTCGGTCTGGACGCCCTGCGGGCGCTGTTTACAGAGAGCACCCCTGTTCTGCCGGATCCGGGAGCCACGTTCACGACGGTCGATTTACCGGAGCTTTCCTCCCTGGTGGAGGATCTCAGCCGGGCGGGAAAAGGGCTGGTCATGACGATGGGGAAAGGGGGCGTGGGGAAAACCACGGTGGCGGCTGCGGTCGCGGTCTCGCTGGCCAGACGCGGTCATAAAGTCCACCTGACCACCTCCGATCCGGCAGCCCACCTGTCTTACACCCTGGATGGCTCGCTGCCAGGCCTTCAGGTCAGCCGTATCGATCCAAAGGCAGAGACTGAGCGCTATCGTCGCTTTGTGCTGGAAAATCAGGGAAAAGGGCTGGATGCGGAGGGACTGGCGGTACTGGAGGAAGATCTCCGTTCCCCCTGCACCGAAGAGATTGCCGTGTTTCAGGCATTCTCCCGGATCATCAAAGAGGCCGACGACCATTTTGTCATTATGGACACTGCGCCCACCGGGCACACGCTGCTGTTGCTGGATGCAACCGGGGCCTATCACTGGGAAATGGTGCGCCAGATGGGGCAGACTCACGACCACGTGATAACGCCAATGATGCAGCTGCAGGATCCGGAGAAGACCAGAGTCATTATCGTGACGCTTGCCGAAACCACGCCGGTACTGGAAGCGGCCGGGCTGCAGCAGGACTTACGCCGGGCCGGGATTGAACCCTGGGCGTGGGTCATCAATAACAGCCTCGCGGCTGCAAAGCCGTCCTCCCCTTTCCTGGTTACCCGTGCCCGTCGCGAACTGCCACTGATTGACGACGTTGCCGGGCAGTATGCACAGCGCATTGCCCTGACGCCACTGCAGAAGGACGACCCGGTAGGCGTGGACCTGCTGGCTGAAATGGCGGGCTGACAGGTGGGGCGAAGCCCCACCTCCACTTAAAACATTTCCTTATACAGGTCATAAGATGAAGCGCTTAACCTGCCGTCGCGAATTCCGGTAGTGTGTCAGTCAACATCACAGGAGTCATACGATGCACATTATGAATGCTGAAGAGCAGCACATTCCCGCCATACGCCGCATTTACGCCCATCATGTCCTGCACGGCACAGGCAGCTTCGAGACGGAACCCCCGGACACGCAGGAAATGCTCGCCCGGGTGAAAAACGTTCAGTCACGTGGGTTTCCCTGGTATATCGCCCTGCAGGGGGGGACGGTCATCGGCTACTGTTATCTCTCCCGCTACCGCGAACGCCATGCCTACCGGTTTACGGTTGAAAATTCGGTGTACATCGATCCGGCTTATCAGCGGCAGGGGGTAGGAAAAGCCTTACTCGATCATGCCTTAACATGGGCCCGGTCTCAGGGATACCGCCAGATGATAGCGGTTGTGGGGGACAGTGCAAACGTCGCGTCTGTGGCGCTGCATCTTCGCGCCGGATTTACTGAAATCGGCACGCTGAAGGACATCGGTTTCAAGCATGGCCGCTGGCTGGACACGGTGTTGCTGCAGCGTCAGCTGGGAGAGGGGAACAGTACGCTGCCGGACAGTCCGGCACCCGGATGCTGAGGCAGGAGAAAGGGGGCATCGCCCCCTTTCGGTTATTTCAGCCGTTTCCCGGCCGCATCAACCACTTTTTCGCCGTCTTCTTTGGTGAAAGCCCCTTTCTGCGCATCCGGAAGAATATCCAGTACCACTTCGGAAGGACGGCACAGGCGGGTTCCCAGCGGTGTCACCACAATCGGACGGTTAATCAGGATCGGATGCTGAAGCATAAAATCGATTAACTGATCGTCAGTAAACTTATCTTCCGCAAGCCCCAGTTCTTCATAAGGCTCGACGTTTTTGCGCAGCAAAGCCCGGACTGAAATGCCCATATCTGCAATGAGTTTGACCAGCTCATCGCGTGAAGGTGGATTTTCAAGGTAATGAATAACGGTCGGTTCATTACCACTGTTGCGGATCATCTCCAGGGTATTACGCGACGTGCCGCAGGCCGGGTTGTGATAAATGGTGATGTTGCTCATATCAGTATCTCATTACAAAGTGAAAGAGAGACGTAGCGCCAGCGCGGCCAGCGTTACAAACAGCACAGGCAGAGTCATGACGATCCCGGTGCGGAAATAGTATCCCCAGGTGATGGTCATATTCTTCTGTGAAAGGACATGCAGCCAGAGCAGCGTTGCCAGGCTACCAATAGGTGTAATTTTAGGTCCCAGATCGCAGCCAATCACGTTGGCATAAATCATCGCTTCTTTGATAATGCCTGTTGCGGTGCTGCCATCAATAGAGAGAGCGCCAACCAGCACGGTAGGCATGTTGTTCATGATGGAAGACAGGAAAGCCGTCAGGAAGCCCGTCCCCAGCGTCGCGGCCCAGAGTCCTTTATCCGCCAGTACATTCAGCACGCCGGAAAGGTATTCGGTTAGCCCGGCGTTGCGCAGACCGTAGACCACCAGATACATCCCCAGCGAGAAAATAACGATCTGCCAGGGTGCGCCACGCAGCACTTTACCGGTGTTAATGGCATGACCTCGTTTAGCAACTGCAAACAGGATCACAGCGCCAACAGCAGCAATCGCGCTTACCGGGATACCCAACGGCTCAAGAACGAAAAAACCAGCCAGAAGAAGGATCAACACAATCCAGCCGGTTCTGAAGGTTGCCAGATCTTTAATGGCGTTTGCCGGTACTTTCAGGAGAGCCAGGTCGTAAACCGGCGGAATATCTTTGCGGAAGAACAGATGCAGCATCACCAGTGTGGCAGTGATGGCTGCAATATCAACCGGCACCATTACCGACGCATATTCGGTGAATCCCAGACCAAAGAAGTCCGCCGAGACGATATTCACCAGGTTTGACACGATAAGCGGCAGGCTGGCGGTATCGGCAATAAAGCCGGCAGCCATGACGAAAGCCAGTGTCGTGCCTTTGCTGAAGCCTAATGCCAGCAGCATGGCAATGACTATCGGCGTCAGAATCAGTGCCGCACCATCGTTGGCAAACAGCGCCGCCACCGCCGCACCGAGCAGAACGATATACGTAAAAAGCAAACGGCCACGTCCGTTACCCCAGCGCGAAACGTGCAGTGCCGCCCATTCGAAGAAGCCGGATTCATCGAGCAACAGGCTGATAATAATCACGGCAATAAAGGTCGCCGTCGCGTTCCAGACGATATTCCACACCACCGGGATATCCCCCGGATGCACCACGCCTGAAATCAGGGCCAGAACCGCGCCCAGCGTGGCGCTCCAGCCAATCCCCAGTCCCTTCGGTTGCCAGATAACCAGGACGATGGTCAGGACAAAAATAGCGCCTGCCAGTAACATAACACCTCCTGCCAGGGCGACCCTGCCGCCCTGTATATGCAAAAAAATTAACTCATCAACTCTCTGAGCTTTTCAATACCGGCGGGCTCAGACGCCAGCACCGGAACAAGCGCTACACGGTCAGCGTGCTGATTCTTCACAGCGTCGATCTGAGGCAGCTCCTGCCGGGCGCGCTGGCAAAGCAACGGAGAACGCGTATCCGCACTGGAAAGGCTGTTATTGATAATCCAGCCCCACGGATGGATCCCCGCTCGTTCAAGGTCAGCCTGCAGGTTTGCCGCTTCCAGCACCGGTGTGGTTTCAGGAAGCGTAACCAGCAGAACTTTGGTTCGTTCCGGGTCCTGAAGCTGCATCATGGGGGTAGTAAAATGACCTTTACTCCCCATTTTTTTGGCAATCTCCCGGTGATAAGCCCCGGTCGCATCCAGCAGCAACAGTGTGTGTCCGGTAGGGGCGGTATCCATCACCACAAAGCGCTTACCCGCTTCACGAATCACGCGGGAAAAGGCCTGAAACACGGCAATTTCTTCCGTACAGGGAGAGCGTAAATCCTCTTCCAGTAGCCGTTTCCCTGCTTCGTCCAGATCTCTTCCCTTCGTCTCAAGAACATGCTGGCGATAGCGTTCGGTTTCATCGTGAGGGTTGATGCGGCTGACCTGCAGGTTTTTGAGGCTGCCGTCCAGCGTTGTACTCAGGTGCGCAGCAGGATCAGAGGTCGTGAGATGCACGTCAAATCCCCTGTCTGCCAGCCTGACGGCGATGGCAGCAGCCATCGTGGTTTTCCCTACGCCACCTTTGCCCATCAGCATAATCAGGCCGTGTTCACTGCGGGCGATATCATCGACCAGGCCAGAGAGTGATAAGTTTTCAGGCGTGTACAGGATGTTCGTTACCGTGAGCGGTAATGACTCAGACCGGGTATCCAGCAGTCCCTTCAGTGCAGGCACGCCAACCATATTGACTGGCTGGAGTAACAGGGTATCTGTCGGTAGCCCGGATAAACCGGCAGGAAGATTTGCCAGTGCCTCCTGCTCACGTTGCCATATCGCAGCGGCCAGGGCGTCATGTTCCGCCTCGGTTTCAGGCAGCACACCATTAATCACCAGGTACTGGTTTTTCAGGCCAATTGCGGCGAGTTCTTCATGGGTGCGGGCGACTTCCTGCAGCGTTGATTTTTGCAGTCGAGCAACCAGAACCAGGCGGGTACGTTCAGGATCGGATAACGCCTCTACCGCATGAGCATACTGCTCACGCTGCTTTTCCAGCCCGGCCATTGGGCCAAGACAGGAAGCACCATCCGGGTTACTTTCAATGAAGCTACTCCAGGCACCAGGAAGCTGGAGAAGGCGAATCGTGTGGCCCGTCGGCGCTGTATCAAAAATGATGTGATCGAAACGGGTCAGCAGGGAAGCGTCTGTCAATAAGCCGGTGAACTCGTCAAACGCCGCAATCTCAGTGGTACAGGCTCCTGAAAGCTGCTCGCTGATACTGTTAACAACGTCATCAGGCAGAAGACCTTTGATAGGATCAACGATTCTGGCCCGATATTGCCGGGCGGCTTCCTGCGGGTCAATCTCCAGTGCGGAAAGTCCAGGAACTGCTGTCACAGGGCGGATCGTGTTACCGATAGCCTGCTCGAATACCTGACCGACATTGGAGGCTGGATCGGTACTGACCAGCAAAACCCGCTTACCCTGTTCGGCAAGGCGGATAGCCGTCGCGCAGGAAATGGAAGTTTTTCCTACACCTCCCTTGCCGGTAAAAAACAGGTAAGGCGGGATATTCTGTAAGAATTTCATATGTCCTCCTGACATATTCAGCAACAGGAAGTATTACCACCACAGCAACTGGTGGAAGCTAACCCTACCTTCTCCAGCGGAATACCGAACCAGCGAGCCAGCTCAGCGCGTTTTGGGTATCGCCCGGCCATCACCGTTTCACCGTCCAACAGCAGTAGCGGAAGGCTCTCTGCGCCGGATGCATCGAGGAAGGCTTTCGCTTTCTCATTATGAACAAAGCTCATGGGCTGCTGCGCCAGGTTGTAACGTTCAACCTGTACGCCACGTCCTTTCAGCCACTGCACATCAGCAGAAAAATCAACCAGTACCTGATCGACATCTGAGCCACATACGCCGGTACTGCAGCACATTGCCGGGTCAAACACCGTTAATGTCTTCATTCTGAATACCTCACATTTGAAAATACATATATGTTCAGGCAAATTTTTTAGATGCAAACAGCCTTACCGCTACCAGAGCAGTTTACCGATGCCAGCTTACGGGCGATGGCCTGTACGTCGTCCTGTTGGCTTAACCAGGCCTGCTCAATCACCTGAGCGGCCCAGGAAGGAATATGCGGGGATAAGCGATAGTGAACCCATTTCCCCTGCTTGCGATCCAGCAATAGACCACTTTCCCTGAGCATTGCCAGATGACGGGAGATCTTGGGCTGTGACTGTTCCAGCGCCGCGC
Organism: Leclercia sp. LSNIH8; assembly: GCF_002920195.1. Taxonomy (NCBI): domain Bacteria; kingdom Pseudomonadati; phylum Pseudomonadota; class Gammaproteobacteria; order Enterobacterales; family Enterobacteriaceae; genus Leclercia; species Leclercia sp. LSNIH8. Next base: position 56,860 of record NZ_PQJY01000011.1, read on the forward strand.
AAAGATCGCAGACGCACAGTTCTCCCATCTCCCTGAGAAGCAGGACAATACCCAGACGGGTTTCATCGGACAGGTTTTTGAAAAGCTTCAGGGCTGTAAGGGTCATTATTCCTCCTGTTCAGTTGCGTAAAGCATACTCCCGGAGACAAAAAAAACAACCATACATTCGAAAATTCGAATATGTAAACGCGTCAGATGACGATTTCACTCCGGTATTCATCCGTTAGTGTCCGGGCAAAATTGATGTCTGTTACTGAGATCCGACTTCGGGAGTTTTCGGATCTGAGCGTAAAAGAAGTAGGTACCATGATGTTTATGTTGTTATGGAAAAGCAAAATAACTTGTGTAGCATATTTACTACATTAGATTTTGGTGGTAAAAAATAACACACATACAAGCAAGAGAGCATATAAGATGGCAGCCATAAACATAAAGATAGATGATGTACTCAAGGATGGCGGAGATGACGTTTTGCGGGAGCATGGTCTGAACACTACGCAGGCTATTACACTTTTCTGGCAGTATCTCGTCCAGCACCGCAGGCTGCCTTTCATCGCTGAGACCAGACTTTTCACAGCAACCGATCTTACCCTTGCCGTTGCCACCCAGTATGGCGATGCGCTCAACCAGTTGCATAAAATCCAGGACATGCTCAGTTCCGGCGCGACAGTATTCGCTGAACTTGCCGCCGCTAAACTGGAGCTCTCCCGTCAGGCTGCAGCCATTCAGCAGAATGGCTGGCGACTGGCGTCCCTGCCGGAGGACAATGATTTATCTGCCTCAGCACGGCGGATGCTACCCCGCATTCACTACCACCTGACCGGATGTGACTTTGCATTGTCTGACTTACCGTCCTGCTCCCCGATCCCGGTCCGGCTGGTGAACGGGTTTGGTGCTGCACTACAGCAATACGAAAGTGAGTTTTCCAGGTTGCAGGCGGTACTACGTGATTCAGGCCTGCTGGCACGCCCTGAGCCGCTGCGTGAATTTGTTTACCGGGACGAAAACGTCATGATATCGGTCATACAGCAGCATGATTATCAGCACGGGGCATGGATTGTGCGGATGCAGGCCAAATCTCTGGAACATGAAAATGCCCTGGAGGATGCCGGCCTGACTTTCCCGGAACTGGAGGGCAGGGTGTTTCTGCCCGGTAGCGTGTACGGAAAAGCGGTACGCAATTCGCAGACCGGAAAATATGAGATGGGATTCCGGTTTCTCTCCGGCGTCACAGAGTTTCATATGTACTCCAGCGGGCATGAGGAGGACGGGAATCCAACCTCAGCGGATCAGGTGGCGGCCAGCCTCGCCGTAACGGTGGACACTTATCTTGTAACGTTGCTCCATGAAATGGCCGGCAAAAATTAACCCTGGAGATAAAAAATGAATAATAACCACGGTATTCCTGACCATCTTTTCACCGTACAGAATTCTGATAACACATACAGCTGGACCCTGGGAACGCGTATGGGCCAGTTTCTCTCTGAGATAGAAACGCTCTATGGTGCCCGGGACACCACCTGGACTCTTCTGGGATTTGAGTTTAACGAAGGAAGGCCAAATATCCGCTTTTCCGGCTACCCGGCCCGGCGGCAGATTATTATCCGGCTGGGTGAGAAAGCCTTTAAGTCTGCTCCGCAGGCTATATATCAACTTGCTCATGAGTGCATTCACCTGCTGGCTCCAGTAGTGGGTGGAGATGCGCCAGTTTTAGAGGAAGGACTGGCAACCATGTACTCAGAAGACAAAGTCAAAGCGTTGTATCCTTCACCCCAGGATGCGATCCGTACCAGTTCGCAAAACTATATTGATGCCGCAGCCAGGGTCCGGGAGTTACTTCAGCTTGAGCCGGACGCCATCCGCAAGCTTCGTGCTGTGGAGCCGGACTTTTACAGAATGACGGAACACACCTTTGCTGATGCCGGTCTGGACCAGATCCCGCAACCACTGATGGCTGAGCTGCTACGGACTTTTTAAGTCACCGGATGCAGTGTTTACTGCCCTTCCCGCCGGCAGCTGTCCGCTGCGGAGGGGGCCTGCGAGGGGTTGCCCATGCCCCCGGAAACCCCTCTTTATACAGCCTGGTGCGTATCATTTTGACCCGCTCATTACTGATGTTATCGGTATCGAGTGATACCGTGACCAGTATTGCCAGACTGGCGTCGGTGAGGGTAAAGCGAGCCGGAAGTTTCCAATAGCTGCTCCGGGCTGTTTCAATGCTTTCAAACAGCACCCGCAGGTAGTCCGGCACGGCTTCCCCTCTGCCGTCGACAATAGCTTCCTCGCTCCGGTGTAAAAATTCGGCTTCAGGAATTTCCCTGGCGGCGACGTTGAGGATCTGTTCAAGAGAGGGCCAATATTTGCCGTCATACTGGTTGCGCAGGGCGTCGAGAGGATCACGCAAATACGAACGATAGTGCCCGTTCTGCTCTGAGGCCATCTCAATCAGATCGACAATGTGCGTCGTGCGCTCCAGTGAAAAGGCGTTACGATTGAGTATCTGGCCCTGCTCTGTCAGCAGCGCAGACAACGCTGCCGCCTGCGCGGCGATTTTCTCATTCAGCTCGGTCAGCCTGCGGTAGTCAGCTTTCAGCCGGCTGTTATGATCCTGAGTGCCATAAGCTCCTGCAAAAAAAATCTGCTCCAGCAGGGTGTGGCACTGCTGCCAGCTGAGCCGCTGCTGCGCAATGTTTTCCCATACCGGCATCATTTCTGTTTCACGGGAAATAAGCCTGTCCAGCAACGGCCAGTGCGGTTTTCGCAGCGAATGTTCGTGGAGGTCATCACGGTATGCTTTAAGTGTATTAAGCACGTCATCGGCAGTACGGGTATGCAGGTAATACATGTCTTTTCCTCATCAGGTCCGGTTCAGGCAATTATGTCCGGGCACCACGCGATTGTCGGTAACGCAGGAGAGAAATATTTACTGGCGCTGCGTTACTTCGCTTCCGGCTCATACTTTTTCCGGATCTCAGGAAGGGAGAAGACAGATTTTTGCAGAATAAGCATAAAAAAAGGTCAGTTGTTGTTATGAGGAGATTATTGCCATGAGGGAAAATTTAGGAATGACTAAGCCTTGAATGGAAACAAAGAGAAAAGACAGTTTTTCCCCCTCAGCATCAGCATACAGTGAGGGGGAGCAACTACCCAACAAGTGGATCGTTTGCAGTTTTCATTTCATGATGCGTCTTCACCAAGTAAGGACTGCAAACTGACAGAGTCATTACGGAGTATAAAGCGGACTTTAATCTGACCACTGAAAACGGCCTCTCCTTCATATTGAGAATGCAAAGCTATTTCAAGTGGTTTACCATCAACCTCTTCAGCATTAAAATTGAACATGCTATCTCTCTCACTTTTGATTTTATACTCTTCAAAATAGTTTTTATTCACAAGCAGAGCATCAATAGCATCAAAGTGAGGCCTGATATAGAGCGAACAGCTTTTTGCTTTACCACGGATCTTTAGATTTCGGTCTTCGTCATAAAACAATTTATCTTCTTTACCCTCTACACTATCTAAAGTATTCGATCTGTAGTCATTATATTGATTCCATAATCTTTCGTCACCCACAATGAGATAGTCATCTTCTTGGAGGTCATCATAATCATAAACCACATTTAGAAGTTCGGCGAATGACGTCACATTAATATACCGTTGAGCTGGTTGGCGACTTAGCAAACGTAACAAATCAAGTACATGCTCGTTGATCAATGTGGATGCGCGATTTTCTTCAAATCTGTGTATCTTGCGAGAAAATTTATTTGTAACATCTTGCTTTTCAATATAGAAAACTACGGATCTCTTAATATTACTATTCTCTACCGGGACAGATGTAATATTATCAAAAAGAGAAAATAATATTGATTTGCTTAACTTTTGTGTAAAAAAGTCAGAGATAATACTTCCAAAGTTATCTAGAATTGTACTGCTGACTGGAGACTTTATGATTTCTTGCTCAATATGATTGGTAAAAAGATCCAGATACTCTTGTATCAAGTCAGACACTCTCTGTCGCTTTTCGGTAAAAACATCATCAGCAACAAAAGCAGCACAGGTCAGTTTGTTGATGGCATTGTGCAGTGAGGAAAGATTTCTTACGGTTTGCTCCAAAAACTGAAACGATAATAGATTAGAAGCAACAATTGCGTTCATTTTAGGTGAAACCGAATTTGCATCACCACAACGCAATATACACAACTCCGCTATCTGGGGGATGAGATCCTCAATTCCCCCGAGGCGTCTTCCCATATAGCTTCGCCCGCTTACCAAGCTTTTACCATGTGTTGATGATAATTTCCTTATAATGTTCCCGGGTGAATTTAATGCCTCCCCGCGGTCAGCTTTATTCCAGATAAGCAAACGGATAAAAACGTCGATGATGTCTGAACTCCTGGTCATTCCTTCAGATAAACGTTCAAAACCACCGGTATTTTCAACAAGACTCCCGTCAAGCAGAGTGCTGACAGCAAACTGACAATGCGTGTTTTGAAAGGCATCGGGTTTGCTAATAATAAATGCAGCTGTTAAGAGTCGAAGATCTGTCAGTGTGTTCTTGTAAAAAGAGTCCAGAAGTTGCGACGGTTTAACCGGTTTTCTTAATGGCGTATTCTCCTGACTGAAAACAATTTCGCCATCCAGAGTTGCCTGCGTAACGATAAACTCCTGCCAGCTGAACAGTGCATTGTTATGACTATCAGCAGACCCTCGGGCAGTATGAAGCCAGCGGTTCATTAAGTCCACCGCCCAGTCAACAGAGCCTGACTCGCCTGACAGCACTGCACATGCGACTATGTCGGGTAAGGTGAAAAGGTGCTCTTTCAGAGTGTCCTGGTATAACTGCTGACCACCATTTTTTTTGGATATGTATTCCAGACCATCAGTCCATCCTTCCCAAATTTCGACAAAATCCCTTAAAAGGGCCTCATAACTCTGACGCTGTGTTAAATCAAGCCTCCCCGTGTTGGCATGGCCCCAGCGCACGAGAATGTCCCATGAATAAAATGTATATTTCAAAGCAAGTTGTATTTCTTTGAAGGAAATTTTTTCTCTTTTAGAACACAGCATTCGGGGAACGTTCATACATTCTGCATAAAACCTCTCAGATATATCAATGCGTATAACTGCCTGCCGGAAAAGCTGATAAAGCTCTGTATATAATTTATCAGTAAAACTACGATCCCAAAAAATGTCATTTGCTAATAACAAAAGATTATCTGTCTGCTGCCCTTGCTTGAAATTAAATCCGTCCGTAAAAGTTGTTATGTCACGACAGAATCCTTCAATAGCTTCGTCAAAGGCATTGATATCAGCACTGGCTAACGCATCAATGGCATCACCTAAAAGCCCTTTGATTATTCTGTCTGTTGCAATATGATGTTTAGTAGCGATACCTGTGCGGAAGCAACGTGTTAAGACATTTACAAGAACATGGTCTGACTCGATATTTTTAACTTTAAACAGGGGTAGGGTTTCGAACTCATCCCGGCTATCCAGCTTCGAAAATAACGCAATCGTTATTTGTTTTTTCTTTAAGCGACCATACATATTTATAAGCCAGAGAATAATCTTCAATGGCCGCACATAGATATCTTTAATAACATCCTGTACTGAAGCTTTTTTTCTTATAATTGAGAATTCATTTTCAAATGAATAATCCTCAATGATAATATTATTATATTTATCATTTTTGATAATTTGGCTTTCAACAGGCTTATTTAAAAAAATGTTATTCAGTTGACTTTTCACATGCGCTGATAAAATGTCGGTAGTGAGGTAGCGTAACACCATTCTTTCGCGTTTTTCATCGTCAAGAACACTTAGGCTTTGCACAAAGAACCAGACAGAAAGCGCAATATTAAGCATCATCCATATAATACTTATCCCACAAATTATCGCGTAGTTATAGTTCCCGACGAATGTCCTTAGCAACAATCCGCAGAGCATGAAGCCAGAAAGAAATAAACCGCTCAGACCTGCCAGCATGAACCCGGAATAGGTCTGATAAGCTGCGTGTACGATTTTCCTTGCTGATTTCCTCTGAAATATAACACTGACAAGGCCAACGACCATGGGATACACAATACCTATAATGGTAAGCTGCCCCCCCAGGAGGTTTATCTGGGCGTCAAGCAGGGTATTCCATTTAGGAAACCACTCAGCCACAAATGGCTTTATATAGCCTTTAGCTGAGACCATCACAATGAAAATGGCTGCAAAAAATGATATCAGCATAAACATTGCTTTTACGTAATACTTTGAACCATAGACCAGTATTTTCTCAAAGCCGTTCCATTTCAATGCCATGTATGATTGATTTACATGAATGTTGTCACGGATGAACTTATCTGTCTGGTAGCTAATGCTGTCTAGGATTTTTTTAAGCATGTTGGCTCATTAATATAGATATTATTGTTTATATAGTGTGATAGAGAAAGGTCATGTGAGTCAGTCACTTTACCATTACACGCCTTAATTTTCTTCCATCAAACACATTGTTCGGGCTACTTCCACATTCGCCTGTTTAACTCATCACTCACTGCAGACTGTAGCTATGTATCAGGGGAGTAATTTTCCGGCTTAACCAGAAATCGGATCAGCGCGGCGGGAAACCGGCCAACAATATGATAATTAAAACACGAGCATAAAATCATACTAAGTTTGATATTTGTCATATTCAATAAAATCATCCATGATATGAATTTACTTAAATTTAAAATTATCAAACGGAGCATGCAGGATGGATCACGAAGAGACGTTTTCACTCAGCTATGAACAACTGACCCAGTTTGCGGAAAAACATATTCGTGAATGCAATCTGGATAGCCAGGGCGTGATTTATATCAGCGAGTCAGCCAAGGCAGGAGCCGTGCTGAGCTTGTGGTATGAACTGGCCTTAAATGGCTATGCCTCAATGAATGCCATAAACAGAAAAGAGCTCATAGACGCCGATCATCAGCGTCTCAGAAAGCTCATCTGGCCAGAGACGGATAAGCAATGACTCACGCGCGCCGACCATCGCCGCTGCAGAGGCGGGTGCTGATTGTGCTGGCTGCCTTGGATGCGAAACGTCCAGGGCCGGTCGCCACGCGGGATATTGAGCGGGTACTGGAGCAGGGTGGCGACGCCCCGGTGTATGGGCCGAACCTGCGCGCCTCCTGCCGGCGGATGGAAGCCGCGGGCTGGCTGCTCACCTTGCGCGCCCCGAACCTGCAGCTGGCCGTCGAGCTAACGGAGGCAGGCCGTGCGCTGGCCGCCCGGCTATTGGCTGGCGAACAAGCGCGCGTTCTGGCGGAGCAGCGCGCGACGGCGGTCCGGGTATTGCCCCTGGTTCCGCGCAGCCAGGCTAATGAGGCTGACGACCGACCGGTGGAGCTGGACGATCGCTGGCACCTGGCGTGCCGGGGCGACTACGTCATCCGTATCGACGGGACCACCTGCCTGCAGCTATGGAGCGCGGCCGGACAGGTGACGCGCCTGGAAGGCGATCCCCTGCAGGTAGCCACCTGGCTGCAGGCCTGCCACGACGCAGGTATTGCGGTCCGGGTGCAGGTCAATGAAAGCCTCAAACCGGAAGAGGGCACACCGGACGGTACCGCGCCGGCGGACCGGACGTATACCTGGTATCGCCAGCTGGACGCCGCGCTGCAGGCGCAGGGGATCACTGGCCTGACGGATGAGATCTGCCTTGCTGTGGTGAGGCCTGAGGGCTCATTACGGACGCTGCAGGCGCCGGTGCGCCTGCTGCACGTTCTGCGCGAAAGCCTGGAGGCATTCCCGCTCTCAGCCACCGCGTATGAAGAAGATACCGGCGCCGCACTGGACACCCTGCTGGCCCGGGCTGGATTTACTGCGAGCCAGGCGCAGGAGTTGCGGCGGCACCGCATCTGCTGGCCATTAATGAGCGAGGAAGAAATCGACCGGCGCTTGCTGAACCCTCCACGCGACACCAGGGAGGACTAATAGGGGTCCGCTTGGAAAACGGAAATTATCCCACGCTAAGACTATATTGTGTACAGCAGTGGAGAAGGATGAGAGACCAGCAGTTCATTAACAGGGACTCCTTTTTGCTTAAGCGGCTCAATGGTTCTTTCTATATAAACCGTATTCCAGAGTGTTATCGCCGCCGTATGTAGTGTCAGCGCCGGTGGCGTGGTAACGCTGATCCTCCCACCCCCAGATCCCTGATCCCGACCGGACGAGTCTGGCGGCCTGATGAACTTAAGCGGATTATTGAAATTTGCCTGGCCAATGACATCTGGGTGATATCTGACGAAATTCACTGCGACCTGTCCCGAAGCGGTATCGGTCATACACCGGCCGCCTCTCTTTTCCCTGATTCTACACGCATTATTACCTGCATGTCCTCGAGTAAAACATTCAATCTGGCCGGGAATTTGTTGGCAAATATCATTATTCCGGATCCCGGTGTCAGAAGCGAGTGGCGTCTCAGACACGACGAGTTCATCTCTCCACTGAGCCTGGCAGCAAACAAAGCGGCGTGGAGTGAATGTGATGACTGGCTTGTCCATCTGAGGGAATATATTGACGGCAATTTCCAGTACCTGCACGACTATCTCAAAAGCTATTTACCCGAAACCAGGTTCTCGATCCCCGAAGGGACATATCTGGCCTGGATAGATATTAGCCGCTACCTGCCCGACACCGCAGGTGAGGATTTATCGCTGTATTTTGCCCGGGAGTCAGGGGTCCTTCTTGAAGGGGGCTTGCTGTTTGTCGACAATGGGGACGGATATATCCGGTTAAATCTGGCCTGCCCACGGAGTATGCTGACAGCAGGGATGAAAAGAATTTCACAGGTACTGCGGATACCGGCTCCTCATCGTGTATAACCCCTTTCTCTCTGGCCGTTTTGTCCTGTCAGGATGTCGTCAGAACCCGGCATAACACCCTGTGCCGGGAACACAAAAGGCACGGATGAACAGGTCGTGAATATTCTTAGTGAAGCCTGCTGATGACATGTCTGGCGACAAAAAAATGCCGCCCTTAAGGGGCGGCTTATGCCAGCGTCACGGGGTTATCGTCTGACCGCCATGATGCCCGCATCGACATCCCAGATAGCGCCCGTCACCCATGAGGTTTTGTCAGACAACAGGAAGAGAATAGTGTTTGCCACATCTTCGGCAGTTCCGACGCGTCCCAGCGGGTGGAAATCGTTCAGCGACTTCATAGCATCTGCGATATCCGCTTTGTCCATGAAGCCTTCGTATATCGGCGTATGAACAATCCCGGGAGACACCGCGTTGACACGAATACCCGCGCTGGCCAGCTCAATCGCCAGATTACGCGTCAGGGCATGCAGACCCGCTTTTGCCATTGAATAGGCCGAGGCCGGCGAGTCACCCAGTGCAGCCTGAGCACCAATCGAACCGACGTTGACGATAGACCCTTCGAGCTTCGCGGCGAGCATGTTCTTCACGACATCCTGTGTAATAAAGAACGTGGCTCGGTTCAGCGAAAGATACATGTCATAATCGGCAAAGCTGTGCTCGGTAAATCCTTTGGGCATGAAGATACCGGCGGCATTCACCATCAGGCTGATATCGCGATGGTGAGCATTAATTTCCTGACGGATAGTTTCCATACCTTCTTCGGTCATCAGGTTCGCCGCGATGACCGCAACCGGTCCCAGAGGGCTCAGTTCTTTTTGCACCGCTTCGGCTTTGTCTTTTTTATTCCCGGTCAGCACGACACTGCCGCCCGCTTCCAGTACCATGCGTGCCACGGCCAGGCCCATGCCGCTGGTACCGCCGACGACGAGCAGTTTTTTACCTTTGAAAAAAGTGTTCATTTTCTGACTCCATTACTGGTGGGTAAGACGTTGCCGGCAGCGTGAAACTGCCGGCGGTTGACGGATTAAATACTGCAGCCATCCGTTCCGCAGGTCTGACCCGCAGTGGCTGAAAATTCGGTTTGCTGTTCATCCCAGACCTGACGCAGGGCATTCAAAAAGTTATCTGCTGCCTGAGCCCCGCTGATGGCATATTTTTCGTTCATCACAAAAACCGGAACGCCGCTGAGGCCAATAGACTGTGCGTGGGCTTCATTGTCGGAAACGGTGGCGCGAAAATCGTCATTTTCCAGGGCGGCTTCAGCGTCAGCTTTCGGCATACCGGCTTCTACGGCCATGGCAACGAGCTGCTGACGGTCAAAGAGAGAGCGACCTTCGGTGATACTGCCATGATAAAAACGTTCTTCCACCGCGTCCGCAATTCCGGCCTTACGCGCGGCAACCAGCAGGGTGTGTGCATCTTCTGTATCACCAAACATCATGCCGTCGAAGTTGTAGATCAGACCTTCAGATTTACCGGCGGTGCCCACCTGATTCATCATCAGCTCCGCTGAATGCTGACTGCCCAGCTTTTTAACGATGGCATCCTTAAAAGGCATCGCGGGAGTACCACCGGCCAGACGGTAGCTGTGATGGCGGATCACCACCTGGTCGCGAAATTCAAAGCGATTCAGACCCTGTTCAAATCTTTTTTTAGCAATCCAGCACCACGGGCAGACCAAATCTGACCAGATATCGATGGTAAGGGTGGGTTTCAGCGTTTGCATAATGATTCCTCAAAGACGTTGGGCGGTCGGATCTCACTTATCAGAGAACCGCGACCGTATGGGATTTATTGCGCCTGCCAGACCGGGTAATCGGTATAGCCTTTTTCCGGGGAACCACTGACGCCGTAGTAGGTGGCGCGGTCACTTTCTGCCAGTGGCCAGCCGTTTTGCATTCTTTCAACCAGATCCGGGTTAGCGATGTAGGGCACACCAAATGCCACCAGATCCAGCTCATCATCTTCCAGAGCCTGCTCTGCGATATCACGGGTAAAACCGCCGGCAGCGATGATGGTGCCTTTAAACGTGTTGCGAAAACGGCGGCGGAAGCCTTCCGGAAGTGGCGCTTTGGTGTACACCGGCTGATAGTAAAGGTGTACGTAGGCCAGTTCCCGCTGACCGAGCGCGTCGGTGATGGCTGACCAGGTTTGCTCTTCACCTTCATACGGCGCGAGGTCATAAATGCGGCCGAACGGTGACAGGCGCACGGCAACGTGGCTGTTACCCACGGCTTCCGCCACGGCGTCAATGGTCTCCAGCAGGAAACGCTGACGATTTTCCACCGAGCCGCCGTATTCGTCGGTGCGGGTGTTCAGTTCGCTACTGAGGAACTGGTCAAAGATGAATCCGTTTGCCGCCATGATTTCCACGCCGTCAAAGCCGGCTTCCATCGCCAGGCGTGCGGAGTGCACGAAGTCTGCAGTGATGCGTTTAACTTCATGCGTTTCCAGCGCGCGTGGCTGGCTTGGTACAACCGGGCCCGGTTCTCCGGATTCGGTCAGCGCAAAAACGGTGGTATTGACCGCCTGAACGGTGCCCGCTGAAACCGGCGCTATGTGGCCTGGCTGAAGAGAGACGTGAGACATACGGCCGACGTGCCAGAGCTGCGCGAAAATACGGCCACCTTTGGCGTGAACCGCTTGTGTCACCTTACGCCAGCCCTGGACGTGTTCGTCGTTGTAGATACCAGGGGTATAAAGGTAACCCCGGCCTTCTTCTGAAACTGGCATCCCTTCGGTGATGAGCAGGCCAGCAGAAGCACGCTGTGCATAGTACAAAGCCACGACCTCATCCGGCACGTCATTCATGGTGCGGGTGCGGGTCATCGGTGCCATGACTACACGGTTTTTTAACGCCAGGCCAGACAGATTGTAGGGGGTGAAAAGCTTACTCATCGTATACCTCACAAAAAACAAAAAGGAGTATCCCGGCAGGGATTTGCACAGCCCGGCAGTATCATCGACTGGACGTCGCGCACTGGAGTTGCATAAACATCTGATGGGTGGCAATATACCAACCATCTAGTAGGTAGGTCAATGGCTGTGTCGTATTTTTTTGTCATAACGCAGCCATTTCTGAATTGTCACTCATTTTGCGAGGTCATCACCATGCGTACATTAACAGCTTATAACGAAGATAATTTCCGCCAGATAGAGCAGTACAAAGGAATATCGGTGGTACGTTTCTCTGCACCCTGGTGTCCGCCCTGTCAGGCCAGCGAAGAAATGTTCAGTCAGTTTGCAGACCGGCTCGATAGAGATATTCAGGTGGGGAAAGTCAATGTAGATCAGGCGCCGGTGCTGACAACCAAATACGAGATCTGGGGGCTGCCGTCTGTGCTGATATTTCATGAAGGGCAATTAGTTAAACGCATACCGGGTGTGAAACCTGCATCGGTATATGCTCAGGCTATTGCGGACATAAAAAAAGGGCAGTAATGCCCTTTTAACGTGGAATTTATTAATGCTTAACCGCGTGCCTGACCGACGGCATCCAGAGTGCGGGCTGAATAAATGACCGCCGCGCCAGCGTTGAGGTTAATCGCCACGCCCAGCGCTTCAGCAATTTCAGCGTCGGTTGCACCGGCTTTCACAGCGGCGTCGGCGTGAAAAGCAATACAGCCGTCGCAGCGGGTTGTGACTGCGCACGCCAGGGCAATGAGTTCACGCACTTTTGCGCCCAAAAGGTCAGTTTTGTTACCTGCGTTGCCCAGGGCAACCACGCCTTTCATGGTCTCGGGGGTCAGTTTGCCCAACTCGCCTAAACGTTGCATTAACTCTGAGCGATAGTTGTTCCAGTCCAGCATAGTGTCATTCTCCTGAATGAGGGGTATTAAGAAGCAGTTTTATATACTTAAGGCTGTTGGCGAAGACTTCGGGTCTGGCCGTTGCATGCGCCACTACGCTTGAGCCTTCACAGACATTAATGATCATCAAAGCAATATCTGATGGTTCGGCATGGGATGAAAACTCACCTGACTCCATGCCCGCCCTGACGACTTTTGTGAGCCACTCGATTTGCATATCGAAATAAAGTGATGTCTGTACAGTAATTGCCTGAGGCAGATTGGCGGTCTCTGCTGACAACGCACAACACAGTGGCAGTAGCGAAGCTTTATGGCTTTGCGCGAAGATATCGATGTAAGCCGCAATTCTTCTCTCCGCGCTTTTCTCAGTCGCCTCTATCTGCTCAAATACGCGTTGTGTATCAGAGAACGCCTGTATTACCACCTGCTCACCCAGAATATCTTTGGTCGGGAAATGGTGATGAATACTGGCCTTGGTGATACCCACTATTTTTGATAAATCAGCATAGCTGAATGCTGAATACCCTTTTTCGCGCATCAGGTGTTCTGCTTCGCTGAGCAGCCGTTCCCGTGTCATGGTTGTCATAATTACTCCATATAATCTACTAGTTGATAGATTATATTGTTGCTATTTTTCCGTAGCAAGTTGTATCACTGACTCAGTATCGTGCAGAGCTGAACGTCACTGCCATCCTGCATTCTGAATGGCAGCATTACATCTCTGACATCACGCCAGGCGTGTAATCATTTCAACCGGATTAGCCAGAGTATCGTGGATTGGCGAATTCTTTTGCATTTCGCTGACCAGCGCTTCTAACTCCTCGCGACTGGCGGTCTTGCTCGTAAGGTGAACATCGACGCGAATAGATTTCGCACCTTTACGCACGTTGCTGTCCAGCCCAAGGAAGCCGTTGAGGTTGATATCGAAATTAAGATCCAGCTCGATACCGTCCAGGTCGATCCCTTTTTCAGCAGCCATCATGGTAAGGGTGGCGGTATAACAGCCAGCCAGCGCCTGCATGATGTATTCAGTCGGGCTCATGCCGGTATCGGTGCCGAGTAAACCTGCGGGTTCATCACCGATATTAGAAAATTTCCCCACACGGCTGGTATCGATAACGCCGTTCTGGATTGTGGCGCCGGTCTCTGTGCGAACGGTTAATCCGCCGCTGGAACGGGCTTTCATCTGGAAAGTCAGGTTACCCAGGCCAGGCTGGCTGCGAACTGCTTCACGGGTATTGTGGATCGCAGCTGCGTCTGCAGAAGGTTTAACGGTAGTAGACATAATGGCTCCTGTAATTTCTTGATAAAAGGTATAGCTGGTGTAATCAGTACCAACCATCTAGTTGGTAGATTAATATCGCGAACCTCTTTTGTCTACTCTTTTATAAAAAATAGGGGGAAAAGAACCCAGCAGGCTGTTTTATTTCATAATAACCATTTGATTTTTTTTATAATCTTCCCAGCCGCTCACTCTTGCAGCAATCCAGCCTTTACCCGAAGGATAGTCTGGCGGGTGGTATTAAATTCCCGGGCAATAGCACTGATACTGATGCCAGCATTTAGGCGCTCTGTCACTGTTTGCTTTTGTTCCTCGCTCAGGATGGGGGGGCGACCGAAGCGTTTTCCAGCCGCTTTTGCCCTCGCAATACCTGAATACGTTCGCTCAAGCAGCAAATCCCGCTCAAACTCCGCTACAGCAGAAATTACCTGCATAGTCATTTTTCCGGCCGGACTGGTCAAGTCAACGCCTCCGAGTGCGAGACAATGAACGCGAATATCTAAAGCCGCCAGTTGCTCTACTGTTTTTCGGATATCCATCGCATTACGACCCAGACGGTCAAGTTTGGTGACAATCAGTACATCCCCATTTTCCATGCGATCTAGCAACCGGATAAATCCGGGGCGTTCGCTGGCAGCAACCGAGCCACTGATATGCTCCTCAATAAGTCGTTGGGATCTGATGGCAAAACCCGCCGCTTCAATTTCACGACGCTGGTTTTCTGTGGTCTGTTCCAGAGTTGAGACCCTGCAGTAGGCAAAAACACGTGACATGGGAAACTTTCCGTACGAAATGGATGTCCGAATTATAACGTGTGTCCGAAATTAATTTCACTAAGTTTCGGACATGTGCTGTAAGTGGTGTACGAAACCGACCGGTTTCGGTCAGTGTAAAGCGATAACCAAAACGAACTATATGCAGAGGAAGCATTTATGCCACGGAGACAAATACTCAGCAGTGAAGAAAAAGAGCGCTTGCTGGTTGTGCCGGATGATGACGTTCTTCTGGCGCGCATGTGTTTTTTGAGTGAACATGACCTCGCTCTTATTAATAAACACCGCAGACCTGCAAATCGCCTGGGCTTTGCTGTTTTACTCTGTTATTTGCGAGGGTCGGGGTTTCCTCCCGACAAAAATATTTCCCCTCACGACGGGGTTGTTTCCCGGCTTGCGGCTCATTTGAAACTTCAGCCTGATTTGTGGGCCGAGTATGCATCAAGAGAGGTCACCCGCTGGGAGCATCTGGCTGAACTATACCGCTATCCGGCGACGATAAGAACTGACCAGGGGCCGGAGTTCACTTGCCGTGCACTGGATCAATGGGCCTTTGAGCATGGTGTTGAGTTGCGCTTAATCCAGCCGGGCAAGCCAACGCAGAACGGATTTATTGAGAGCTTTAACTGACGATTTCGCGATGAATGTTTGAATGAGCACTGGTTCAGCGATATCGTTCATGCCAGGAAAATTATTAATGACTGGCGGCAGGATTATAACGAATGCCGCCCGCACTCCACGCTGAATTATCAGACACCGTCTGAATTTGCAGCGGGCTGGAGAAAGGGTCATTCTGAGAATGAAGATTCCGACGTTACTAACTGAGTGTTGTATCTAATCGTGGGGGCAGGTCAGCCAGGATGTCGATTGGATCGAACGACTCTGCCCTATCGGACGTACCGCATACAAATTCTGTATTTTTTGTTGACTAAGGATTATGAGTTTAACTTGCAAGTTAGACGGACACTTTTCTTCGTGTGATAGAAACGGGAAGTTTTTCCTACGAAATTAATAATAAAATAGTATTTATTCAACAAGTTACATCAAAATATTAAGTTAGACGGACACTTTTCTTTTTGGTTAAAGCCATCCTCAGGGTGAGCAATGTCCTTTTAGTCCTAATGCATTGATATTTATTATTAATTTACCCATACATCCAAGTCGGACAGACATATTTTTTTGTCTGAGCTGCAGGCATCTGTAAAAAACCTCTTAACCTTGACGGACAAATTACTTATAGAGCAATTCAAAACCGCCGCAGAAAGTGGCCCCTAGCATTTATTACGTAATTGATTCTAAATATAAATGAGTCTGCGGGTTTATCACCAGAAGTTTGACCATTACAAAAACGCAAAATAGAATAAATGTCAAACTGAGGTAACTTATGAACAAACATACCACAACAGAACTAGAGCTGAGCGCAAAAGTGACGCTGGCTGATTTTCAACTAAGTCTTCTGAAAAGGATTAATAACATCGCGGTCTCACTGATGCCTGAGTTTGAAGATAAAAACCAAGCATTGGACGCAATCACGCTGGATGATGGTTCACTGATGCAACTGCTCTGCTCCATTCAGATGGAACAAAAGACGCGTGCTTCAGAACAAGAGATGCGTAAAGTACGCCGTCGCCGCGAAAATCTGGAGGCTTTTTACAAGAGCCTCCAGGAGCTTGGTGGCACCCTTAAGGTTAACGACGTGGCCGATAAGCTGGGCATCACCCGCCAAGCAGTAAATGTCCAAGTAAAAAAGAATCAGCTCATTGCGTTTAAACAAAACACCGATTATATCTTCCCGGCCTTCCAGTTTACCGATAAAGGCCTGGTGCCCGGGTTTAAAGAAGTCATGAGCGCGTTTGATGAAGACACGCATCCAATGCTTCGTCTCGGTGTGCTGAAAACGCCGATTCAACTCAGTGAAGACGTGACAAAAACGCCGATTCAGATCATGCAGGATGGCGCAAAGCCCGACGAACTGGAGCTCGCAATACGTTCTGCGAGATTGTGCGGCAACCATACTGCCAACTAACCTGTAATGTGGGGGAATGCTCAAAATATTAGAGCATTCTCAGTGAATTATAGTCAGAATACCTTTGAAGTATACCTTTAACACTGCATGTAACCTCGCCGAATATCAGTAACAGCCTGCCCGGAAACAACAGGAATACGAGGAGATTTTACAAGCTGCCTTCTATGAGGGAAACAGTAGTAGATGAACTGTAATTTATAATTATTGGACTGATACTTAGCATGTGTCTCAAGTTAACAAGGGCGTTCATAATGATTAGCAATGAGGCAGATAATGATATGCAGAAGGAAGTTCAGGTTATGCTCTAGTACCCATTCACTAATAACTTTCCATCCATCAATTACGGTCCACAGTCCATCTTTGATAGTTTTCCGCTCATTAATCACGGTTCATAGTCCATATATAATGGATTTCTACTCATTAATCACGGTCCACAGTCCATCTTTGATGGCTTTCTACTCATCAATTACGGCCCACAGTCCATCTTTGATGATTTTCTACTCATTAATCACGGTCCACAGTCCATCTTTGATGGCTTTCTACTCATCAATTACGGCCCACAGTCCATCTTTGATGATTTTCTAGTCATTAATTACGGTCCACAGTCCATCTTTGATGATTTTCTACTCATTAATCACGGTCCACAGTCCATCTTTGATGGCTTTCTACTCATCAATTACGGCCCACAGTCCATCTTTGATGATTTTCTAGTCATTAATTACGGCCCACAGTCCATCTTTGATGGCTTTCTACACATCAATCACAGTCCACAGTCCATCTTTGGTGGCTTTCTACTCATCAATTATGGTCCACAGTCCATCTTTGGTGGCTTTCCTACTCATCAACCACGGTTCACAATCCATATTTGATAATGTTATAAACCGTAAAGGAACTTCACGAATTTACGACAGCAATATTTATGGAGATACACTTTACATCATTTAACCGATGGAGTTTTTAGACGCTATGTTAAACATCCAAGTAATTGTGACAAACTGGCTCGTTAATAAAGTCTTTCTTATATCAAATCAAAGCAGGAGTGACACCTTTACTGCGGAAAAGAGTTCTACTGCTTTGTCTTAGAATATCCATTTTTCCTCCTAGCTATAAACTTCTGGGCATTCTCTTTTACCAACAGAAATTACGAAGACAATCATCTACTCGTCTATGCCTGATAGGCAAAATGATAACCTGAAAACCTGAACTTTATCTTGTAACAGTCAGGTACGCCACGAAGTTACTTCGCTTAAATTCGGGATGATTCAAGCACTTTAGCCAGTATCTTTTTTAACTGTTCACGTACTGTTGAGCCTAGCTTCGCCATTCCTTTAGTGCCCTCTCATCGTAATCAAAAAATACGCCATCAGAGTTCATCCAGAATTACACGCACAGGCTTAGGATTGCGAAGACGCTCTTTCACTATCTCACGAACTCAGCATCTTCATCACTCGAAAGTGTTTTTTTGAACGGCAAGCGTTTATTGTCAGCGATATATTCAAGCATGAGAAGAAGCGCTCAATACCATTAGGTCTTAAATTTCACATCTACCGTTTTCTCAGCCATAAGCTCGTCTACCAAACGTACCATCTCTTCCTTTTTCCTTTCCTTCAGCATTACAACCTGACAGCAAAAGTTATTCAGTGATTGCTATATACATGATTTTCTCGGTCATTTTCTCCACTGTTCTGCCATCATCATATATCGCCGAGGCGGCTTCATCACAACCGCGATAAGACTCCACAACGTCTAACAAGCATCTTCTTGTTGGAGCCTTAGTAGTCATATCAGACATCCTCACTCTTAATGTTTTTCAACTTTCTGATCTTTCTTGACAGTTCAATATTGTATTTATGGAAATACTCAAGCGAATCTCTATAAAGGCAGAATTTACTTTCATACTCAAAAATTAAGCGCCATTCCCACTCTGTACATTTTGGAAAACAATTTATCGAATACATTCCCGCTTTCAATGGCTTTACACGAATTGCGCGATGCATAGCCGGGACACCTTTTAGACGCGATGCGTAATCATCCCAGTTAATAGTCAATTTCTTTGCACTACCAATATGTCCAAGTCTTGGCGCATAGCGACCAAGTTTTTCTGAATCGTGTTTTTGTACATTACTAGTTGAAATAATCTCTTTGTTACGTTTTTTCCAGATTGTCCAGTAATTATCGATCTCATCTTTAGCTTCAGCAGCAACGCTATCAATGCTTCTGATGTTCTGCGCCCGATGTGCTTCGTACAGCTTGATTAGCAAATCTTTCATGCACTCCTCCTGTATCTCAATACTATACATGAAGTATGCCGTCTTCCACGTCGGATAGAAGAGGATTTTGGACTACACCCAGACGAGTTTTAGCTCAGCGCCGGTACCAGTTAGGTCGTGATGGGGATTAAGATTGTTAGGTGTCGAATGGTGCCATTAATAAAGTTACTTTTTTAAGTACCCTGCATATCTTCAAAAGTTTGATTAATACTTGTAACACTTTTACTTAAAAAGTCGCACATGACATATTTCTCCATGTTTAACTTTTCCTACAAAAGTTAAACATGAGCAATTCATGTATGTTTAACTTTTTGGCTAAAAGTTGAACATGAGAAACTCGTGTATGTTTAACTTTTTGACTAAAAGTTAAACATATCGCAACCTTTTATGTGGGTCTTTTACAGAAAAAGTCGAACATGGTGCATGTGAATTATGCTTGCCTTTTATCCAAAAAGTTGCACATAAGCAGTAAGCTAAATCCAGTCTGCTGTTAAATTAATACAGCCTCTGGTAAAAAAGTGTTATATGTATAAGAGTTAGTATTGACCTACGGATCTAACTAATTCATTAACAGTGTTAGAGGACAGGGACCACAGAAAAGTAAATTTAAATCTTATTTTTTGCGGTTTTCTATTATAGTTTTCATTCCATAAGTTTTGAAATCCCTTATGTAGGCAAGGTTAGAAAGAGGACGTGTATAAGATGCATTTTCATTCACAACAGATTTTATTTAAGATGTTCAATTGTTTTTTATGATGAAATGTCAATAACTCAGTTTTTCAACTTTCTAGAACCCATGTCTTTGCAAGATTACGTTAATTTAAATTCCAATGACAAAATTTCCTTTTCAGCCTGATAATATTATAGCCATACATAAACCCTCTCTCGCTCTAGTACACGACCAAGCGTTTTTTTGTATGTTGTGTAACAAAAAAACATATTGGTTCAAAGAGATTTCTCAATCTATGATTTGTGATCATAAGATCTTTCTATGATGAAAATATCTTTACCAGATTCACGTAATATGGGGGGGATGAAATGGAAATGTTCAATTGTTGCCTTGATGAATGTCAACCACAAAAATGGTGTTGTCTCGTTAGTAAACGATTGGCATCCAAATTTATTATTTTTGAGAATAGGTTATTACTTCGCCCCCCAAAATTTATCTGCTTATTCCTAGAAAACACAACACAATATTATTACTTGCACTCAAGAGTTTGAAATATCTTCTTTGAAGACAATTGAAGATTACGCGTTATTACCTCGCATAATATATCTATAGTCGATAAATCCCTACGAACCAGGTATACCTTCCATAAAATTTCCGCTTGAGGATATGAAATTTTAGCTGATCTATCCTTAGATAGCATGTGGGTAAAGATAAATGAAGCGCTGCGTTATGTCCTTAAGTTTGCAAGTCATCGGCAGGATTTTATTACTAGGTTGAGCGTCTTCATTTACGCGACTGAGGAATGAGGATAGAAAATGAAACTTAGTGAAGGTCCGAGTGTCTTGTTAGTAGCGCAACTTTCAACCTAGGTACAAGTAGCAAGCAGAAAGATGGCATGGACTCCTAATAGTAAAATATAATTTGTGTAAGTATTTTACTTAATCTAACCAGTTACTGTTAGATATCTCCATATATATCATTTCTCCGTGTTTCAGTATGGAATGCCTAGACTGTAAACTGCAATCGATACATGCTCTAAAACCATCGATAATGCATAAGCCCATTAACCGCCTGTTATGCACTTTGCTATGAGCATATTCCAGACATGCGAGGAGGGTTGCCAAGAGTCGCCTATTTATATGCGCCCTATTTTCTCACCAATTTCTTGAATAAATGACATAACGTTTTTTTGAATCGAAGTTCGATAAACTCGATTAACTATTTATTATTTAATATGTGCCAACATAAAAATCAGAATGGTAAAAGCTAATCAATCCCACAATAAGTTTAATGATGCTTATTGTAGAATCATCCTCTTCCATTTTTGCATTGCTTTTAGATAAAGCTATTGGCTTATCAAAAGCATGTTGTAATCGTACAGCTAAGAACAAGTGCTTCAAGTCTACTTATTAAAATGTACCTTTGAAAAAGTAGTCTTTCTGCGGTACGCTTCACGGGACCATTTCCCCTGAGTTTTCGCACAGCGCGCCGGACGTTTTCCGGCCGGACCGGAGCCTGACATGAGCCTGATGCCTGATGACGAACAGGAACGTAATCTTCTGGCAGCAGCGATCCCGCTGGATGAGACATTTCTGCCGGCGCTGTCCGGCAATAACGTTCCGGTAAATCCGGCCCGGGCTTACCTATTGTCCCTTAATTCCCAACGTAGCCGGCAGACCATGGCTTCGTTCCTCGGGATTGTCGCCAAAATGCTTGGTGCCGGTAGCGCTGACACCTGCAACTGGGGCAGCATTCGCCGGTATCACGTCATGGTAATCACCGAGTTACTGCGCGATACTGGCCGGGGGATGGCAACTATTAACACCTATCTGTCGGCTCTTAAGGGCGTAGCGAAGGAAGCCTGGATGCTCCGCCTGATGGACGTTGAGAGCTTCCAGCACATCCGGGCGGTACCGAACCTGCGTGGCAGCCGGCTGCCAAGCGGTCGGGCCCTGCCGCCGGAGGAGATCCGCGCGTTGTTTGCCGTGTGTGAGGCCGATCGCAGCTGCCTCGGGCCGAGGGACGCGGCGATGCTGGCGGTTATCCTGGGATGTGGCCTGCGGCGGTCCGAGGCCGTGGGCCTAGATTTACGTGACGTTGTCACGCACAATCGGGCGCTACGGGTGCTGGGGAAGGGGAACAAGGAGCGTCTGGCCTACGTCCCGGCCGGGGCCTGGCAGCGGCTGCAGATCTGGATCGATGAGGTCCGGGGCGAAACCCCGGGGCCGCTGTTCACGCGGATCCGCCGCTTCGGGGATGTGACACTGAACCGGCTCACCGACCAGGCGGTGTACCATATCCTGCAGGTGCGTCAGGGGCAGGCCGGGATCGGTAAGTGCTCGCCACATGACCTGCGCAGGACCTTCGCAACTGCCATGCTGGATAACGGTGAGGACTTAATTACGGTTAAAGATGCGATGGGTCACGCCAGCGTTACGACCACCCAACAGTACGATCGTCGCGGAGAACAGCGTCTTCGAGATGCCCGCGATAGGCTCAATCTTGTCAAATGATTTAGTCGACAGGATCAACCTTGATGCCTTCGCCATCCCTGGCTGTGACGTTTTTTACCTACTGGCAACGATCTAAAGCATCATTAAAAATGAGTGTTTAAGTTCCAGGAAATTATTGATATATATAGAAAAATATATAATAACTTTAGGGTTTATGCATGTCTATTTCTCCCCCCTCGGGATTGGTTTTAACAGTTGCCAAGTGGTTATGGGGAAAGCTAACGCAACGGTTATTAATGTCTACCTATATGCATTCTCATGAGAAATGGGCATTACGGCACCGCTTGGGAGCTCGTTGGGATGCCATTGATAATAATCTTGAGTACAGTCTTCGATTTGGCATGCTCACTGATAAAGGAGAGCCTCTGACCAGGATAGCATTTAAGACGACCAACACTCCCTTGGCGCGCATTGAACTGACGTTTGAAGCAGAAGGTTCCGGCGTCAGGTATCAGCAAATTATTTCACTCTCTGAAGTAAATGCCACCCCTCTCGTAGTGACTCTCACTAATGTACCGGCGCTAAATTTCTCGTTGATTTATGGAAATATCGCGTTCTTGGTAGAAAGTTACCACATAAGAAATTGTCGAGTCTGGTTATCCGACCTGAGCCTTTATCCCGACACGTTTCATCAGTCGCCAGACTCTGTTCACTCCGCACTGTTGCCCGCTGTCACGCAGATCCAGATGGATTTTGCGATAACCATAGACGCATCCCGATTCCAGCCAGAACTGTTTAATCTGTCCTGTCAGTCTCAGGTCTGCCTGATGGCGTTGTGAATGCGGCTGCTGAAGCCAGGCGTAAAAACCACTGGGATGAACATCCAGCACCTGAAGTGGTTTACTGAATTTGGCCACCTGAACAGAGGTGATATGCTCACCTCAGAACAACACAGGTGCCATAATGAAAAAAAGAAATTTCAGCGCAGAGTTTAAACGCGAATCCGCTCAACTGGTCGTTGACCAGAATTACACCGTGGCAGATGCAGCCAGCGCTATGGATGTCGGCCTTTCCACAATGACGCGATGGGTGAAACAATTACGTGATGAGCGGCAGGGAAAAACACCAAAAGCCTCCCCCATTACCCCGGAACAAATTGAAATCCGTGAGCTCAGGAAAAAGCTACAACGTATTGAAATGGAAAATGAAATATTAAAAAAGGCTACCGCGCTCTTGATGTCAGACTCCCTGAACAGTTCTCGATAATCGGGAAACTCAGGGCGCGTTATCCTGTGGCCACTCTCTGCCATGTGTTCGGGGTCCATCGCAGCAGCTACAAATACTGGAAAAACCGTCCTGAAAAGCCAGACGGCAGACGGGCTGTATTACGCAGCCAGGTACTTGAACTGCATGGCATCAGCCACGGCTCTGCCGGAGCAAGAAGCATCGCCACAATGGCAACCCAGAGAGGCTACCAGATGGGGCGCTGGCTTGCTGGCAGACTCATGAAAGAGCTGGGGCTGGTCAGTTGCCAGCAGCCGACTCACCGGTATAAGCGTGGCGGTCATGAGCACGTTGCTATCCCGAATCATCTTGAGCGACAGTTCGCCGTACCGTTACCATGCTGTCCCGCCCTGGACGCATGACCGAAACGGAGACGCTGAATGAGTACGCTGTCTCCCGTCTGCGCGCGCCACTTATCGCACTTTATCAGGACCCGGCGCAACGCACCATGCAGGCTGTTCATACGCTTCTGGCACATTCCGGTCTGTACCTGAAAGAGCAGCATGACTGCCTTGTTATCTGTGACGGTTACGATCAGACGCGTACGCCCGTACGCGCTGAACGTGTCTGGCCAGCCCTGACGAAAGCGGTCATGAACAGCTATGAAGGTGGGTGGCAGCCTGTTCCTCATGACATTTTCCGCCAGGTCCCTCCGGCGGAACGTTTTGCCGGCGGAGGACTGAAAGCCCGCCCGGTCAGCGATCGGGAATGGGCAAAACTGCGCACCGGTTCGGGTCCGCAGGGCGCGCTTAAACGTGAGATTTTCTCCGACAAAGAAAGCCTGTGGAGCTATGCGGTATCACACTGCCGTCAGGATTTAGAGGCGCTTATCAGCAGCGGGAAATTCACCTGGGAGCGCGGTCATGAACTGCTGGCGCGTCAGGGATTACTGTTGATGCGTGAGAAGCAGGGCCTGGTGGTTATGGACGCATATAACCACGACCAGACGCCGGTTAAAGCAAGCCATGTCCATCCTGATCTGACGCTTGTACGTGCAGAGCCGCATGCCGGTGCGTTTGTTCGTGTGCCGTCAGATATTTTTGAACGCGTTGCGCCGGTGAGCCGTTATAACCCTGAGCTTGCCGTCAGCGACCGCGATATCCCGGGCATGAAACGTGATCCTGAACTGCGTCGTCAGCGTCGCGAAGCACGCGCTGCAGCGCGCGACGATCTGAAGGCCCGCTATTCAGCCTGGCGCGCGAACTGGCAGCGTCCGGACTTACACAACCGGGAACGCTGGCAGGCGATACATGACGAGTGCAGGATGCGTAAGGCACGTATCCGCGCACAGCAACGCGATCCTCTCGTGCGGAAGCTGCATTATCACATTGCGGAGCTGCAGCGCATGCAGGCACTCATTGCGCTGAAAGAGAGTGTGAAAGCGGAACGACTGGAGCTTATCGGGCAGGGGAAATGGTATCCGCCGTCTTACCGGCAGTGGGTTGAAGTGGAAGCGCTGAAAGGTGACAGGGCTGCGATATCGCAGCTGAGGGGATGGGATTACCGGGATCGTCGTCATGATAATACGCAGTCGACGTCCAACCAGCGTTGCGTGGTGCTTTGCGAACCGGGAAGCGCACCGCTGTACTACAATATGCCAGGCCTTAAGCCTGCCTTACAGAAAAACGGCAGCATCCGGTTCAGCGATACTGATACCGGGCAGCACGTCTGTACCGATTACGGCGATCGGGTGGTGTTCAGAAACGGCAGTGATTTTGCGTCCCTTCAGCGTGAGCTAAACCGGGTATCCCCTGTGCTTTTCGCCAGGGACCCGAAGATGGGCTTTGCTCCGGAAGGGAATGACATACAGTTTAACCAGGCGCTTGCTGAGATGGTGGGCTGGTATAATGTGTACCGTGCGGGAGAAGAGGATCAGGTCCGTATCAGCCGACCGGATGTGGACAGAATGCGTGAGCAGTGCGAAGCGTTTTTCCGTAACGCAGAGGCGGAGCAGAATACACCGGCATACATCTCACATGAGCCACGTAACGACTGGAAGCCACCTTCTCCGCGTTAGCATGAGCAGGCGCACTAAACCTCTTTACGCAAGCCATTCATCATGGTTGACACTAACTTATATTAGCGTAATATTATTTTTGAGCGGGAAGCCAACTGCATTAGGGTGCAATAGTTGGTGGATGAACCCCATAGAAGCCCTAACTTCTGTGCCTGGGTGAGACCTCAGCACCTTTAGTCTGAAGGTGTTTAATATAAAAAGACAACATTATTAGCCGCAGTGTTCATCATTGCGGCTTTTTGTTATCTGCAATACAGCAACTTCCCTCTGCGGTGTTTGTTCAGCCCCTTTGCTTCTGTGTGCATAAAGTTCCAGAGAACCTTTCCATCCCAGGGTGCAACAACTACCAGCATTTGCTGCCTCTGCTTGTATGTGCCGATAAAGATATAACGCACCATTTCATCGTCATACATTGTTTCCCATATCTCGTAGGGATGCTCAAGTGTGTCGAGTGCCAGCTTTACGTAACGTTCACGTGCGTCTACGCGCTTCTCCACAATGTGGGCAAGCTTATCGCGTACAATACACATGTTTCCTATATGCGTTGCCTTAATAACTGCAGACATTTCTGGCGAGCTGAAACCCATATGTGCTTCCAGGAACGCCAGGGCTTCTTCAGCTGTACTCCCTGCGACGATCTCTTCTGGTTGATCACGACGTTCTTCAGCTTCAAGGTTCCTGAGGTCTTTCAGGTCCAAATCTTTAAAGGTTGGTAATCCATTGAGAGCTTTAGCCATTCTTATTGTTAAATCCGCCATTTATACGCAGATGAGCAGGATATCATTACACTTCCCGGGTCGCCAGAACAGGCAGACCGAATAACACCGAAGGCAAGGCAGAAGCAGGCATAAGATAATTAAAGAAAAAAGGCCGCGCAAGCGGCCTTTTTTTATCAACGAGAAAGATTCGGCCACTTAACTGAGGCGGAGCCCTGCTGGGTTCGAATAATTGTTGTTTGAGCGATGTCCTGGCCGCTATCTCCGGAAGGCTAATATTACGCAGAATTGCATCTGTAGGTATCATCGCTTCCGGTGCGGCTGTTTCATCAGTCTCAGGTTTGTTGAGCGTGATATAGCGTAAGGTAAGTTCTGCCATGGTTGTGGTTTTGATAACTTCCAGTGCTTCCTCCCACAGACTTTTTTCACGCCCGCGGCGGTCCATGTCATATTCTGTCATCAGGTTGTGCGCTTCCTGGCGGTTGGCCAGCCGCCAGGAAGGTGGCGATCGCTTTCCACGGCTCTCCTCTTGACTTCTTTTTGCGGCGGGATGGTTTTCCGGACGGGGCAGGATTAGGCGAATGGCCTCGGCCTCCGTCCGGGCAACGGCCACGATCCCAACTCCTTCAATAAACCCTTTGGTCGTGTTTGCACTGTGCAGGGGGTAAAAGGGGGCCGCTTGGAAAACGGAAAATATCCTACGTTAAGCCTATTTTTTGAGCTGGCATGACGGGCAGCTATGAGCGAAGTATAGTCATTCGCCCTATCTCTTTTGTCGCACTTTCAACAAGGGGGTCGCTTGGAAAGCGGAACGAGGTCAGTCTCCGCCCGGACTGCTCAGCTCTTTAAACAGCAAAAGAGAGGCATCTTATGAGAAGGGATTGTTCAGTATGTCAGGGCAGACTGCTTTTTCATCCGCAGGTACTGAGGGTAAATGCTCAATTCCGGTACGATTCTTACTCTATAGCCAGACAGAATTCAGCATTGTGCTGAACCCGAATCTTTTTTTACTCTGACAGGCCTGTTCATCAGAACCCTGAAAAAACAATTTTCCCGTTCACATTTTTATTTTCCATGTCCTCATGAGCCCGGCGAAGTGCTTTTGTAGTGGTCATTCAATCCTTGTAACATCAGGATGATCCTGGTGTCAGTGAAAATACGAAATCAACACGTTGGTATCATTACCCACCTGTAAACTGACGTCGGCATTTTGAATCTCACTTCGGCGTGCCCCCTCCGAATGGCGCAAAACATTTCGTGGTATGGCATGATAGCACCCGAAGAGAGTCAATTCAGGGTGGTAAATGTGAAACCAGTAACGCTATACGATGTCGCAGAGTATGCCGGTGTCTCTTATCAGACCGTTTCCCGCGTGATGAACCAGGCCAGCCACGTCTCTGCGAAAACGCGGGAAAAGGTGGAAGCGGCGATGGCGCAGCTGAACTACATTCCCAACCGCGTGGCACAACAACTGGCGGGCAAACAGTCGTTGCTGATTGGCGTTGCTACCTCCAGTCTGGCCCTGCACGCGCCGTCGCAAATTGTCGCGGCGATTAAATCTCGCGCCGATCAACTGGGTGCCAGCGTGGTGGTGTCGATGGTAGAACGAAGCAGCGTCGAAGCCTGTAAAGCGGCGGTACATAACCTTCTCGCGCAACGCGTCAGTGGTCTGATCATTAACTATCCGCTGGATGACGAGGATGCCATTGCTGTGGAAGCTGCCTGCGCTAATGTTCCGGCCCTATTTCTTGATGTCTCTGACCAGACTCCCATCAACAGTATTATTTTTTCCCATGAAGACGGTACGCGACTGGGTGTGGAGCATCTGATCGCATTGGGTCACCAGCAAATCGCGTTGTTAGCCGGTCCATTAAGTTCTGTCTCGGCGCGTCTGCGTCTGGCGGACTGGCATAAATATCTCACACGCAATCAAATTCATCCGATAGCGGAACGGGAAGGCGACTGGAGTGCCATGTCCGGTTTTCAACAAACTATGCAAATGCTGAATGAGGGCATCGTTCCCACTGCGATGCTGGTTGCCAACGATCAGATGGCGCTGGGCGCAATGCGCGCTATTACCGAGTCCGGGCTGCGCGTTGGTGCGGATATCTCGGTAGTGGGATACGACGATACCGAAGACAGCTCGTGTTATATCCCGCCGTTAACCACCATCAAACA
Organism: Leclercia sp. LSNIH8; assembly: GCF_002920195.1. Lineage (NCBI taxonomy): Bacteria > Pseudomonadati > Pseudomonadota > Gammaproteobacteria > Enterobacterales > Enterobacteriaceae > Leclercia > Leclercia sp. LSNIH8. The sequence goes on from NZ_PQJY01000011.1 coordinate 85,190, forward strand.
GGATTTTCGCCTGCTGGGGAAAACTAGCGTGGACCGCTTGCTGAAACTCTCTCAGGGCCAGGCGGTGAAGAGCAATCAGCTGTTGCCCGTCTCACTGGTGAAAAGAAAAACCACCCTACCGCCCAATACGCAAACCACCTCTCCCCGCACGTTGGCAGATTCCTTAATGCAGCTGGCACGACAAGTTTCCCGACTTGAAAGCGGGCAGTGAGCGCAACGCAATTAATGTGAGTCAGCTCACTCATTAGGCACCCCAGGCTTTACACTCTATGTGTCCGGCTCGTATGTTATGCGAAAATGTGAGCGGATAACAATTCACACAGGATACAACTATGACAATGATTACGGATTCACTGGCCGTCGTATTACAACGTCGTGACTGGGAAAACCCTGGCGTTACCCAACTTAATCGCCTTGCGGCACATCCCCCTTTCGCCAGCTGGCGTAATAGCGAAGAGGCTCGCACCGATCGCCCTTCCCAAGAGTCGCGCAGCCTGAATGGTGAATGGCGCTTTGCCTGGTTCCCGGCACCAGAAGCGGTACCAGAAAGCTGGCTGGAGCGCGATCTTCCTGACGCCGATACTGTCATCGTCCCCTCAAACTGGCAGATGCACGGTTACGATGCGCCTATCTACACCAACGTGACCTATCCCATTGCGGTCAATCCGCCGTATGTTCCCACGGAGAATCCGACGGGTTGTTACTCGCTCACATTTAATATTGATGAAAGCTGGCTACAGGAAGGCCAGACGCGAATTATTTTTGATGGTGTTAACTCGGCGTTTCATTTGTGGTGCAACGGGCGCTGGGTCGGTTACGGACAGGACAGTCGTTTGCCGTCTGAATTTGACCTGAGCGCATTTTTACACGCCGGAGAAAACCGCCTCGCGGTGATGGTGCTGCGCTGGAGTAACGGCAATTATCTGGAAGATCAGGATATGTGGCGGATGAGCGGCATTTTCCGTGACGTCTCGTTGCTGCACAAACCGACCACACAAATCAGCGATTTCCATGTTGTTACTCACTTTAATGATGATTTCAGCCGCGCTGTACTGGAGGCAAAAGTTCAGATGTACGGCGTGCTGCGCGATGAGCTGAGGGTGACGGTTTCTTTGTGGCAGGGTGAAACACAGGTCGCCAGCGGCACCGCGCCTTTCGGCGGTGAAATTATCGATGAGCGTGGCGGTTATGCCAATCGCGTCACGCTACGTCTGAACGTCGAAAACCCGGCGCTGTGGAGCGCCGAAATCCCGAATCTCTACCGTGCGGTGATTGAACTGCACACCGCCGACGGCATGCTGATTGAAGCAGAAGCCTGCGATGTCGGTTTCCGCGAGGTGCGGATTGAAAATGGCCTGCTGCTGCTGAACGGCAAGCCGTTGTTGATTCGCGGTGTTAACCGTCACGAGCATCATCCTCTGCATGGTCAGGTCATGGATGAGCAGACGATGGTGCAGGATATCCTGCTGATGAAGCAGAACAACTTTAACGCCGTGCGCTGTTCGCATTATCCGAATCATCCGCTGTGGTACACGTTGTGCGACCGCTACGGCCTGTACGTGGTGGATGAAGCCAATATTGAAACCCACGGCATGGTGCCAATGAATCGTCTGACCGATGATCCGCTCTGGCTACCCGCGATGAGCGAACGCGTAACGCGAATGGTGCAGCGCGATCGTAATCACCCGAGTGTGATCATCTGGTCGCTGGGGAATGAATCAGGCCACGGTGCTAATCACGATGCGCTCTATCGCTGGATTAAATCTGTCGATCCTTCCCGCCCGGTACAGTATGAAGGCGGCGGAGCCGACACCTCCGCAACCGATATTATTTGCCCGATGTACGCGCGTGTGGATGAAGACCAGCCCTTCCCGGCTGTGCCGAAATGGTCCATCAAAAAATGGCTTTCGCTGCCTGGAGAACTGCGTCCGCTGATCCTTTGCGAATATGCCCACGCAATGGGTAACAGTCTTGGTGGCTTCGCTAAATACTGGCAGGCGTTTCGTCAATACCCCCGTTTACAGGGCGGCTTCGTCTGGGACTGGGTCGATCAATCGCTGATTAAATATGATGAAAACGGCAACCCGTGGTCGGCTTACGGCGGTGATTTTGGCGATACGCCGAACGATCGCCAGTTCTGCATGAACGGTCTGGTCTTTGCAGACCGCACGCCGCATCCAGCGCTGACAGAAGCAAAACACCAGCAGCAGTTTTTCCAGTTCCGTTTATCCGGGCAAACCATCGAAGTGACCAGCGAATACCTGTTCCGTCATAGCGATAACGAGCTCCTGCGCTGGATGGTGGCGCTGGATGGCAAGCTGCTGACAAGCGGTGAAGTGCCTCTGGATGTCGCTCCACAAGGAAAACAGTTGATTGAACTGCCTGAACTACCGCAGCCGGAGAGCACCGGGCAACTCTGGCTAACGGTTCACGTAGTGCAACCGAACGCGACCACATGGTCAGCAGCCGGGCACATCAGCGCCTGGCAGCAATGGCGTCTGGCGGAAAACCTCAGCGTGACACAACCCTCCGCGCCCCACGCCATCCCGCAACTGACCACCAGCGAAACGGATTTTTGCATCGAACTTGGTAATAAGCGTTGGCAATTTAACCGGTTGTCAGGTCTTCTTTCACAAATGTGGATCGGCGATGAAAAACAACTGCTGACGCCGCTGCGCGATCAATTCACCCGTGCACCGCTGGATAATGACATTGGCGTAAGTGAAACGACCCGCATTGACCCTAACGCCTGGGTCGAACGCTGGAAGGCGGCGGGCCATTACCAGGCCGAAGCAGCGTTGTTGCAGTGCACGGCAGATACACTTGCCGACGCGGTGCTGATTACGACCGCCCACGCGTGGCAGCATCAGGGGAAAACCTTATTTATCAGCCGGAAAACTTACCGGATTGATGGTAGTGGTCAAATGGCGATTACCGTTGATGCTGAAGTGGCAAGCGATACGCCGCATCCGGCGCGGATTGGCCTGACCTGCCAGCTGGCGCAGGTCGCAGAGCGAGTAAACTGGCTCGGATTAGGACCGCAAGAAAATTATCCCGACCGTCTTACTGCGGCCTGTTTTGACCGCTGGGACTTGCCATTGTCAGACATGTATACTCCGTACGTTTTCCCGAGCGAAAACGGTCTGCGCTGCGGGACGCGCGAATTGAGTTATGGCCCACACCAGTGGCGCGGCGACTTCCAGTTCAACATCAGCCACTACAGCCAACAACAACTGATGGAAACCAGTCATCGCCATCTGCTGCACGCGGAAGAAGGCACATGGCTGAATATCGACGGTTTCCATATGGGAATTGGTGGCGACGACTCCTGGAGCCCGTCAGTGTCGGTGGAATTCCAGCTGAGCGCCGGTCGCTACCATTACCAGTTGGTCTGGTGTCAAAAATAATAATAACCAGGCAGACCATGTCTGCCCGTATTTTGCGTAAGGAAATCCATTATGTACTATTTAAAAAACACAAACTTTTGGATGTTCGGTTTATTCTTTTTCTTTTACTTTTTTATCATGGGAGCCTACTTCCCGTTTTTCCCGATTTGGCTACATGACATCAACCATATCAGCAAAAGTGATACGGGTATTATTTTTGCCGCTATTTCTCTGTTCTCGATATTATTCCAACCGCTGTTTGGTCTGATTTCTGACAAACTCGGACTGCGAAAATACCTGCTGTGGATTATTACCGGCATGTTAGTGATGTTTGCGCCGTTCTTTATTTTTATCTTCGGGCCACTGTTACAATACAACATTTTAGTAGGAGCGATTGTTGGTGGTATTTATCTTGGCTTTTGTTTTAACGCCGGTGCGCCAGCAGTAGAGGCATTTATCGAGAAAGTCAGCCGTCGTAGTAATTTCGAATTTGGTCGCGCGCGGATGTTTGGCTGTGTTGGCTGGGCGATGTGTGCCTCGATTGTCGGCATCATGTTTACCATCAATAATCAGTTTGTTTTCTGGCTGGGTTCTGGCTGTGCATTCATCCTCGCCGTTTTGCTCTTTTTCGCCAAAACAGATGCGCCCTCTTCCGCCACGGTTGCCAATGCGGTAGGTGCCAACCATTCGGCATTTAGCCTTAAGCTGGCGCTGGAACTGTTCAGACAGCCAAAACTGTGGTTTTTGTCACTGTATGTTATTGGCGTCTCCTGCACCTACGATGTTTTTGACCAACAGTTTGCTAATTTCTTTACTTCTTTTTTTGCCAACGGTGAACAGGGTACGCGGGTATTTGGCTACGTAACGACAATGGGCGAATTACTTAACGCCTCGATTATGTTCTTTGCGCCGCTGATCATTAATCGCATCGGTGGGAAAAACGCCCTGCTGCTGGCAGGCACTATTATGTCAGTACGTATTATTGGCTCATCGTTCGCTACCTCAGCACTGGAAGTGGTTATTCTGAAAACGCTGCATATGTTTGAAGTACCGTTCCTGCTGGTGGGCTGCTTTAAATATATTACCAGCCAGTTTGAAGTGCGTTTTTCAGCGACGATTTATCTGGTCTGTTTCTGCTTCTTTAAGCAACTGGCGATGATTTTTATGTCTATTCTGGCGGGCAATATGTATGAAAGCATCGGTTTCCAGGGCGCTTACCTGGTGCTGGGTCTGGTGGCGCTGGGCTTCACCTTAATTTCCGTGTTCACGCTTAGCGGCCCCGGCCCACTTTCCCTGCTGCGTCGCCAGGTGAATGAAGTCGCTTAAGAAATTAATGTCGGATACGGCGCGAGCGCCTTATCCGACCAACTTATCAGGACGGAATGTTAAAAATGAACATGTCGATGACAGAAAAAATAAAAGCAGGCAAGCTATTTACCGATATGTGCGAAGGCTTACCTGAAAAAAGACTTCGTGGGAAAACATTAATGTATGAGTTCAATCACTCGCTTCCATCAGAAGTTGAAAAAAGGGTAATGACTCCAACTTATTGATAGTGTTTTATGTTCAGATAATGCCCGATGACTTTGTCATGCAGCTCCACCGATTTTGAGAGCGACAGCGACTTCCGTCCCAGCCGTGCCAGGTGCTGCCTCAGATTCAGGTTATGCCGCTCAATTCGCTGCGTATATCGCTTGCTGATTACGTGCAGCTTTCCCTTCAGGCGGGATTCATACAGCGGCCAGCCATCCGTCATCCATATCACCACGTCAAAGGGTGACAGCAGGCTCATAAGGGATCGTCTCAGAAAACGGAAAATAAAGCACGTTAAGCCGGTGGCAGTGGTCGCAACGGTCTGAACTTGCCTGCGCCGACCTTGGTGCTGCTGCGCCAGAGGTAATCGCCGGTCAGATTGATGTGTTCCCACCCCAGCGGTGACAGGTATTGAAACAGCGTCTCGTCTACCGGTTTGCCGTGCCCGTTCAAAGCATTGGTTGCCCGTTCCAGATAGGCCGTGTTCCAAAGCACGATGGCCGCCGTTACCAGATTGAGGCCGCTGGCCCGGTAGCGTTGTTGCTCAAAACTGCGGTCGCGGATTTCGCCCAGTCGGTTGAAGAACACCGCCCTGGCCAGCGCGTTGCGCGCCTCGCCTTTGTTGAGTCCGGCCTGCACGCGGCGGCGCAGCTCCACGCTTTGCAGCCAATCCAGTATGAACAACGTGCGCTCAATGCGCCCCAGCTCGCGCAGTGCAACGGCCAGTCCGTTCTGACGCGGATAGCTGCCGAGCTTGCGCAACATCAGCGAGGCCGTCACCGTACCCTGCTTGATCGAAGTGGCGAACCGCAAGATTTCATCCCAATGGGCGCGTATCTGCTTGATGTTCAGCCGGTCGCTGCTAATCATCGGCTTGAGCGCGTCATAGGCGGCATCGCCCTTTGGGATGAATAGCTTGGTGTCGCCCAGGTCTCGGATACGTGGCGCGAATCGGAAGCCCAGTAGGTGCATCAGGCCGAAGACATGATCGGTAAGGCGATCAATGACAAGGTGCGGATGTATGGCCGCATCGGCCAAGCCTTGCTGGAAGCCAAACAGAGCGGCGGCGATCCGTTCGCCGCCATCGAGGCCGTAATGCCGTGGGATACCTTCGCCGCCAGCGTCACGGAGGCGCAAAAGCTCGCGCAGCCGGAGAGCTTCGACTTTCTGCATCGCATCGGTGAAAGCTACGCCACGTTGCGCCGCTACGCGCCGCAGTTCCTAGACGTACTTAAGTTACGGGCGGCACCAGCCGCCAAGGGCGTACTCGATGCCATCGAGGTGCTTCGCGGCATGAACAGCGACAACGCCCGCAAGGTGCCCGCCGACGCGCCGACCGCATTCATCAAGCCACGCTGGGCGAAACTGGTGCTCACGGACGATGGCATTGACCGGCGCTACTACGAGCTGTGCGCCCTGTCAGAGCTAAAGAACGCGCTGCGATCAGGCGATGTCTGGGTGCAGGGTTCGCGCCAGTTCAAGGACTTTGATGAGTACCTGGTGCCGGCCGAGAAGTTCGCTACTCTGAAGCTGGCCAACGAATTGTCGCTGGCAGTGGCCACCGATTGCGATCAGTATTTGCACGACCGACTGGCATTGCTGGAACAGCAGCTTGCCACCGTCAACCGCATGGCGGCGGCCAATGATCTGCCGGATGCCATCATTACCGAGTCCGGCCTGAAGATCACGCCGCTGGACGCGGCGGTGCCGGAGACCGCACAAGCCCTAATCGACCAGTCGGCGATGCTGCTGCCACACGTCAAGATTACCGAACTGCTGATGGAAGTTGATGAGTGGACAGGCTTCACCCGGCATTTCACGCATCTGAAGACCGGCGACACGGCCAAGGACAAAACCTTGCTGCTGACGACGATCCTGGCTGATGGCATCAATCTCGGGCTAACCAAGATGGCCGAGTCCTGCCCAGGCACGACTTACGCCAAGCTGTCGTGGCTGCAAGCCTGGCACATCCGGGATGAAACGTACTCAACGGCGCTGGCCGAACTGGTCAACGCGCAGTTCCGGCAATCCTTTGCCGGAAACTGGGGCGATGGCACCACGTCATCGTCGGATGGCCAAAATTTCAGAACCGGCAGCAAAGCGGAGAGCACCGGGCATATCAACCCGAAGTATGGAAGCAGTCCAGGCCGGACGTTTTATACCCATATCTCCGACCAGTACGCGCCCTTCAGCACCAAGGTAGTCAACGTCGGCGTGCGTGATTCAACCTATGTGCTCGATGGCCTGCTGTACCACGAGTCGGACTTGCGGATCGAGGAGCACTACACCGACACAGCGGGCTTTGCCGGAAGCCTGAAACTGCTGCTGATGCTTGTTCTTGGCGGCGTTGAATAGTTTGCCAATGATGCGGTCGTGCAGGTCGATGATTTCGTCGGTGACGGTGGCCATACCTTCAATGGCCAGCGAAACCAGAGTGGCATAGCGTCGTTGCATCTCGAACTTTGCCAGATCGGCAGGCGTCATCTGCCCACCCTCACGGGCGATCTTGAGCAGGCGGTTCTGGTGAACTTGTCGCTCGATGCCTGCGGGAAGGTCAAGCGCCTGCCAAGCCTTGAGGCGCTCGATGTGTTCAAGCATATGCCGAGAGTTCGGCTTGACGGGCGACTGGCGCAGCCATGCCAGCCACGTCAATTTGCTGCCGTCCTTGCGCTTGAGAAGTTCGTCCAGGCGCTGACGGTGGAGCGATAACAAAGAATCGGTCAACGCCGCGTAAATACGCCGGTTGGCACGGGTGATGGCCTCGGCGCTCGCGCGCTCGATGGCATTCATGGCGGGCAGGATGATGCTCTGCCGCCGCAGGTTTTCGACAAGGGTGCTGGCCAGCACAATCCCTTTATCGGTCTGCAAGGCCAGCTCGGTCAATGTATGCACGGCTGCCGGTAGTGACTCATGGTGAAGGGCTTGAACCCGAACACCGTTTGCAGCTCGACCAAGTGCTCCCGCCGCGTCTGCTCGCGCTGGCCGTAATCGTTCCAACTTTCCACCGGCACCTTGAGTTGTGCGGCCACCATGCGCAACAGGGGCGGAAACGGAGGCTCATCGATGCCCAAGAAGATGCCAGGGAATCGCAAGTAGCAAAGCTGCACGGCGAAGCCCAATCGATTCGCAGCGCCGCGACGCTGGCGGATCACCGATAGGTCGGTTTCGTTGAACGTGTAGTGCCGTATCAGTTCGTCTTTGGCATCTGGTAGTGCCAGCAGGCTTTCGCGCTCGGTGGCGGACAGGATTGAGCGGCGCGGCATGATCAGTCTTCCCGCAGGTACTGGTACAAGGTTTCGCGACTGATGCCGAAGTCACGGGCCACCAAGGTTTTTTGATCGCCTGCCGCGACTCGCTGTTTCAACTTGGCAATTTGTTCGCTGTTCAGCGATTTCTTTCGTCCCCGGTAGGCACCGCGCTGCTTGGCCAGCACGATTCCCTCGCGCTGGCGTTCGCGGATCAGTGCGCGCTCGAACTCCGCAAAAGCCCCCATGACCGACAGCATCAAATTGGCCATCGGTGAGTCATCGCCGGTGAACGCCAGCCCTTCTTTGACAAACTCCATCCGCACGCCCCGTTGTGTCAGCCCCTGAACGATGCGGCGCAGGTCATCGAGATTGCGTGCCAACCTGTCCATGCTGTGCACCACCACGGTGTCGCCCTCGCGCACAAAGGCCAGCAGCCTTTCAAGTTCGGGACGTTGCGTGTCCTTGCCGGAAGCCTTATCGGTGAATACCTTACCGACTTCGATTTGCTCCAGTTGCCGATCAGGGTTCTGGTCGAAGCTGCTGACGCGGATATAGCCAATGCGTTGACCTTGCAAGGTGCCTCCAAAGGTAAAAGTGTCAGGATGAAATCCATTACCCTTGGCGGCTTGTGTCAATAAATACAAACTACAACTCTATTCTGACGTGCTTTGCGCCAAGCATCTGACATCAGGTTAGGGTATAGCTTAACCGGACACCTCGGCCTCTGTGCCTTTACTGCTTTTCGGTACAACCGTCAAGAACAGGCAGAGCGCTCCGATAGTTATCGCCACATCAGCGAGGTTGAAGGCGGGCCAGTGCGCAAGTCGCCAATGGAAGTCAAGGAAATCAACAACCTGTCCACGCAGCACACGATCCGCGACATTGCCCAGCGCACCGCCGAGGATCAGGCTGTATCCCATCGCTTCGAGACGGGGCAATTGCTGGCACAGCATGCGTCCCAGCCAAGCAGAAACGACCAGGCCCAGCGTGATGAAAAAGTAACGTTGCCAGCCGCCAGCGTTCGCCAGAAAGCTGAATGCCGCGCCGGGATTCAGGACATGGACGAAGTTGAAGAAGGGCGTGACTTCGACCTGTTCACCGTAGGCAAACGTGCGGGTGATGGCGAACTTTGCGAGCTGATCGGTCATGACAGCACTGGCGGCCACTGCGAACCAGACCCAAGTCGATGTGCGGCGAGCCGATTGCCACACAGGGACGGCCAGCGGCATCAGCCACCCGGCGAGCGCCGTGCAACTCAATCCAAGTACCCACCCCGCCAGCACATCGGCAGGAAAGTGCATTCCGGCTGCGATGCGTGACCAACCGACCAATGCGGCGTACAACACCAAGCCGATGCGGCCACGACGGCCTATCAAAGGCCAGAGCGCGCCGACCACCAGCGCGGCATAGGTGGCATGCCCGCTGGGCAGGCTGTAGTGTCGTTCGATGCCCCCGATAACGCGCACCATGTCGCCAAAAACGGCAGGCGGGCGTGGAAAGTCGATCCATAGCTTCAAGATGGTGGCGACGAGAAATGCCAACGCAAAGGCCACGCTAAAGACTCTGAGTCTGTACCGGATGGCATCGGCCCGCGTTGGGTCAGGTGCCGACTTTGACCATCCCCACATCGCCAAGAGCATCAGTGGTGCAGTCCAGTAGTTGCCTATCACAAGGTTGAAGAACGATGCCAGCGGTTCCAGCGCTGCAGGTGTGCTCATGTTGATGGCTTGGAACAACGCGATGTTCAGACCACCCCAGTCGTAGAGAAAGAATTTCCAGCTCATTTGCGCAACAGCCTCAAGCCATTGCCAACGACGAGCAAGCTGGCCCCCATATCAGCAAACACCGCCATCCACATGGTCGCTTGACCCGTGAAGGTCAGCACCAGAAATACTGCCTTGATGCCAAGGGCCAGCACAATGTTTTGCATCAGCACCTGCGCCGTCGCACGCGACAGGCGCACGAAGGTCGGAATCTTGCGCAGGTTGTCGTCCATCAGGGCCACGTCGGCGGTCTCGATTGCGGTATCTGTGCCAGCCGCTCCCATTGCAAAGCCGATGTCCGCACGCGCCAAGGCCGGGGCATCGTTGATGCCATCACCGACCATGCCAACCTTGCCGCTTCGGGCCAGTTGCTCCACTTCGCGCAATTTGTCATCTGGGAGTAGGTTGCCTTGCGCACGGTCGATTCCGGCTTGTGCGGCAATGGCCTGTGCCGTATGGGGGTTGTCGCCGGTCAGCATCATGGTGTTGATGCCCAGTGCGTGCAGCTCGGCGATGGCGGTCCTGCTGCTGTCCTTGATGGTGTCCGCTACGGCGAATAAGGCATGTACCGCCTTTGCGCCTACCAACATCACGACGGTCTTGCCAGCGGTTTCCAGCGCAGCGATGCGCTGCTCCAGCTCTGGTGTGCACTGCCCCAGCTCTTCGAGCATCCGGTGGTTGCCCAGATGGTAGGTCGCACCGTTGATTTGGCCTTGCACACCCCGACCGGGCAGCGCGTTGAATTCGGCCACGTCGAGCAAGGCAACCCCGTCCGTCTGCGCGGCCTGTGCCACCGCCTTGGATACAGGATGGTCCGAGCGGGCCGCCAGACTGGCAGCGATGCTGCGGCTGTCCGAGGCGAGTGCATTGCCCCATGTGACAAAGTCGGTCTGTGCGGGCTTGCCGTGCGTGATCGTGCCGGTCTTGTCCAGAGCCAGCCAGCGCAGCTTGCGGCCTTCTTCCAGATAGACGCCACCTTTGATGAGAATGCCGTGGCGGGCGGCGGCGGCCAGGCCGCTGACGATGCTGACCGGTGTAGAGATCACCAGTGCGCACGGGCAGGCGACCACCAGCAGAACCAATGCACGGTAGATCCAGTCGAGCCATGCCGCACCCATGAACAGCGGCGGCAACAACGCGACGGCGATGGCAACGCCGAATACAACGGGGGTGTACCAGCGGGCGAACTGATCGACAAAACGCTGAGTCGGCGCACGACTACCTTGCGCAGCCTCTACCGCGTGAATGATCCGGGCCAAAGTGGAGTTGTTGGCCAAGGCGGTGACGCGGTACTCGAACGAGCCGGATTCGTTGATCGTGCCAGCGAACACCGAATCACCGGGGGATTTTTCGACCGGGAGGCTTTCACCCGTGATCGGGGCTTGGTTGACGGCAGAGCGGCCTTCCAGCACCTCACCATCAAGGGCGATGCGCTCACCTGGTTTGACCCGGACGCGGGCGCCGATGGTGATTTGCTTGGCGCCCACCTCGCGCCATGTGCCGTCAGCCTGCTGTACCGTGGCCTGTTCCGGGGTCAGGTCGAGCAGGCCACGGATAGCGTTACGAGCGCGATCCAGCGATTTGGCTTCGATTACCTCGGCCAGCGCGAACAGTACCATCACCATTGCCGCTTCGGGCCAGTGGCCGATCAACATGGCACCCGTGACCGCAATCGACATGAGGGCGTTCATGTTGAGATTACGGTTCTTGAGCGCAATCCACCCCTTCTTGTAGGTGGAGAGGCCACCCGTGAAGACCGCGACAAGCGCCAGAACGACAACCGACCAGTGATTGCCGTTGTGGAGCCAGTAGACCGCCTCGGCCGCCGATGCAGTGACCAAGGAGATGCCCAGCGGCCACCAGTTGGTCGGCGTGGTCACAGGGGCGGCGGATGGAGATGCGACCTCTGCCGTGTCCACGACCTGCGCCTCGAATCCAAGCGCTTGCAGTGCCACGAGCACGTCTGGCAGAACCTGGTTCGCATGGCGTACCGACAGCGTGCGCTGCATCAGGTTGAAATCGAGATCAGCAACACCGGCCACGGTGCCGAGCTTGTTGCGGATCAACGTCTCTTCGGTCGGGCAATCCATCTTGGCAATGGACAGCTTGGTCGTCTGCTCGGCCGACGCCTGATCCATGCGCACAGCTTGCATGCCGATGGCCTTCAGCGCCTGCTCGACGGGAGACAACGAAGGCAATTCGTGTCGCACGGCCAAGGTACGTTGCATCAGGTTGAATTCAAGACCCGCCACCCCCGCCAGACCGGCCAGTTTGCTTCGGATCAGCGCCTCTTCGGTCGGGCAATCCATGTTCTCGATGCGGTACACCGCTTGAGCCGATCCGGTTGCCAGCGGGGCCGGTGCCGTGGGTTGGATGATCGGCTCAGTCGTGCAGCCACACCCCTTTGAAGCGCATTCGCTCATGAGTAACTCCTGAAAATCTTCTATTCAGCCTCCATTAAAATCTCTATAGTCACTATAGAGTCAAGTGATAATTGGAGATTGATGCATGGAAATCAGAATTGGCGACCTCGCCAAGCGCTCTGGGTGCGAGGTCGTGACCATCCGCTACTACGAGAAGGAAGGGCTACTGCCGAAGCCAGCGCGAAGCGGTGGCAACTTCCGGCTGTACGGTGAGGCGCACATTGAGCGCTTGCAATTCATCCGTCATTGCCGTTCGCTCGACATGACGTTGAGTGAGATTCGCGCATTGCTGGGTCTGCGAGACAACCCGATGCAGGACTGTGGGGAGGTCAACACGCTGCTGGAGGCCCATATTCAACAGGTGGAAATGCGTGTGTCCGCGCTGTTGCAGTTAAAACGGCACTTGGTTGATTTGCGCGAGAAGTGTTCTGGCTCTCGATCTGTAGAGGCGTGCGGCATTTTGCAAGGGTTGGGCAATTGCAATTGCCATGGTGAAAGTGCCACGAACAGTCAAACATCTGGGTAAGTAAGGGCTTAGCGTGCTTTATTTTCCGTTTTCTGAGGCGACCCCTATCTTGCCTTACCATCCTCGTTTTCAAAGGCGACAAACTCTTTAAAACAACCTTCATGCCGCATATGCAAACGTTCACAGAGTTTTTGAGAGGCCAGATTGTAAACTTCTACCCAGGCATACAAACGCCTGGCATCTTTTACTTTAAATAAATAATCAAATAGTGCAGCAACTGACTCGCTCGCATATCCCTGACGTTCATAACGTTGATTAAAATGCCAGCCCACTGACCATGTATTGCTGTCTGGCTCGTCGCTATTGTCCGCAAAAAAATGTCCGATTAACGTATCAGTTTCTTTTAGACAAACGGCAAACTGCGCTGGGTCCGTGGCTCGTTTAGCCACGTCGCTCTCCGCCTCGGCTAGCGAATGTAACTTTTCATCATTAAAGCAAGGAGCACGTGGTGAAGAGAGGTAATCGAAAAGTGCTGCCGCATCCTCTGCCTTAAAAGGGCGAATGATTAACCTTTGAGTGACAATGATGTTCATAATGTCCTTGATAATGTTATGCCAGCCAGTTCAGCAAGAAACCTGCTTTAAACTGGCCGGGACACAGGGCAGAGATTAGCCGTTCCGGCTATTCCCAGGTCTGCCTTTTCGCATGCCAGTAAATCGGGTGATCGCCACGAAAAATACCGGAACAAAGAAAATGGCCAGTAGCGTTCCGCTAATCATCCCGCCGAATACACCGGTGCCAATCGCATGCTGCGTGCTGTCGCTGGCTCCACTGGCGAGCATCAGCGGAACAACACCTAATGTGAAAGCCAGAGAAGTCATGAGTATTGGCCGCAAGCGCTGCTTTGCTGCCATCAATGTCGCATCAATAAGGCTCTTTCCTTCATTCATCAATTGTCTCGCGAACTCGATAATCAAAATCGCATTCTTGGCGGAAAGTCCAATCAGGGTTATCAGGCCCACTTTGAAAAAGACGTCATTCGTCATATTCGTAACGGATACGGCGAGCACAGCGCCAAGCAGCCCCAGAGGAACAACGAGTATGACCGCGAAGGGAACGGACCAGCTTTCGTAAAGCGCAGCCAGCACCATGAATACCACCAGTACCGAGAGCACAATAAGACCCGGAAGCTGTGATGCGGACTCCCTTTCCTGTAACGAACTTCCCGCCCACTCACCGGCGAACCCCGGTGGTAAGTGCTTAGCCAGCTTGTCCATTGCCGCCATTGCGGTACCCGACGATTTTCCCTGTGCGGCACTCCCGGTAATGCGTATGGCAGGATACCGGTAAAATCTTTATCAATACTCTGCACCACGCCCTTGACCTCAACCTTTCGGCCACCAATCTTGTCATCCGCTGCAACTTCGTTTTCATCGTAGAATGCGGTTAAAGCTTTAGCCGTAGTTCTTTAAACACTACCATCAGAGTCATCACTACCGGCGTTAGCCTTAACGGATTGCTTCGGACCATTTAAGGCTGCGGTAAACTAAGAAATGACGCTCTTATTTCTGTATAACTGACGAACTCAGTGCAGGAATGAGGTTCGGTTTTGTCTTTAGCGACAACTTTACCTTTTTCATGAATCATCATGCCTGCATCCGTACCGAGGATAATGGTGTCATGAATAATTGAATATGCAGGGGTTCCTTTCTCCATGCCCTGTGTGGCTTGCGCTAATACTCCTTTGGTTGATTGTTCACTCGGTTCTTTGGCGTTGATTTCACCTTTTATCGCCAGCTCACAGGTTGTAATGAATCGCGTTCGGATATAGGCTGCGGCGGAGTTATTATAGTGCTGCAGATTCCAGGTGCTACGGGATGCTTGTTGGCCAGCAATCACAGAAAAAGAGAAAACGATGAAGGACAGCGCTAACGTTTTTTTCATTTCCATTCTAGAGAAAAATAAAAATAAAAATAAAAACAAAAACAGGCGGCTTAAGAGGCGAGTTAACTCACGGTGGCTTTGGCGTTTATTGGATGCGGGTTTAAAGGTTCATTACTCGGTCAGACTTTGCCGTCGCACCAGAGAGTAGAATATGCTCCCTTGTATTCAGGTCGATACCGATAATTGACGGTGAAAATTCTCCCGTTGTGTCGTACTGAAGACCATAGTATCGGTTCGGTGTATCAGTTTCACTATCAACTCGTGATTTTACGTTGATAAACACTACGTGGATAGAAGGCAGATCCTTTTCACTTGCTGCTATTCTGATAGCTTCTATATGGGCGATATTCCGTTTAAACGTATCCTGTAACTTAAGCCGCCGTTTATCCGGAAATTTAGCCCATATTGAGTCGTTAATATCACCTTTAAGCGTCCCAGCGTAGTTTCTTTTTTCTAATAAATAAATGCCGTGGGCATAAATAGCACATGAAAAACATGAGTGGTTTGCCTGCTTTTATGGGTAATGTCAGGTCACGTAGCAGAATGACACTATCTCCCTTCAGTAACGTACTAGGTATTTGACTTTTTTGCAACCGTCTAATTGTTGGATATCAAGGTCAGAATACAAAGAATATTAGCTGTCGGCAGGAAAATGACAGTGACGCCAGCGATGTTGGCTATTTCGAAATCCATTTATCATCCCAGATGGTGGATGCTTGTGGATTACAATCTACTGCCCAGTTTTTCTGCATCTTATTTTAGCACATCTGTAGCTGAAATTACAGACTTGTTATACGCCTTTCAGGTTATACGCCTTTCAGAGCGCCCGGTAATTGCAGATCTCTCTACCTTCAGCGGCTATGTTACCAAGGCTTCTGAATTTCTCATCCTGATGTGCTTCGTAGCGCCTGATTTACAAGTTTCTCATGTTCTCCTCCTGTATCCGAATAGTCTACACAAAGGATTTAATCCACTATACCAGACAGGGGAAGATTTTAGACAACACCCATACGTGTTTTGCCAGAATGCACAAAATAGTTTTAAGGTGTTTAAGCGCAGCGCCGATGCTTGATAGGCAGTGATAGGGATTGAGAATGTGGAATGGACGAATAATGGCATGAAAAAAAGTTACTTTTTACGTACCCTGTATATCCGTGAAAGTTTGATTAATACTTGTAACACTTTTACTCAAAAAGTTGAACACGGTCGATTTTTCCATGTTTAACTTTTTATAAAAAAGTTGAACATAAGAATCCACTCCATGTTTAACTTTTTATAAAAAAGATGAACATAAGATTTCACTCCATGTTTAACTTTTTATAAAAAAGTTGAACATCAGAGTTCACTCCATGTTTAACTTATTCATGAAAAGTTAAACATAAGGCAGCATTACCATGTGCGACTTTTATCGAAGAAGTTGCACATAAGCAGTAGACTGAGTACAGGATTTTGTTAAGTGAAGACCACTTCTGGTAAAAAAGTGTTACATGCATTAGCATTGTTCATAATTAGCTGATCTGACTAATTGACTAAAAGTGTTACAGGACAGGGGGTTCAGAAAAGTTAATTTAAACCTGATCTTCTGAGGCTTCAGATTATGTTTTTTCTCTTAAGGGGGGCAGATTTTTACTGCCTTGCATTTACAAGGCCTAAAGGAGGGGATGTACAAGATGCTTGCTGATACACAAGACGCCTTATCCCACTCCCCTCCCGGGTTTTACAGTGTGAAATGCCTATAATTCGGGATTTCATCACCTGACAGAATCCCTGCATTGCTAGGTTTAGTTGATTAAAAATGTCCATATCTCAGTACTGATATTGTTTCAACTTATTGGTGAATGTGAGTTTTTTCTTAAAGGGTAGCGTATTACCGCCAAAAATATGTGTTATTATCTGGCGTTAATTCTAAGTTTATTTTTAAGTGAGTTCACATGTCTGAAGTGCTCAAATCATTAAACAATATCCGTACTCTTCGCGCTCAGGGCCGTGAGCTTCCTTTAGAAATTCTCGAAAAAATCCTTGAAAAGTTAGAAGTAGTTGTCTCTGAACGTCGTGAGGAAGAATCATCCAAAGCAGCTTCCCTGCAAGCTCGTCAGGAAAAATTTGAAGCCCTGCGTAAATTAATGGAAGAAGATGGTATTAACCCTGAAGAGCTAATGGGCGCATTCTCTTCAAAATCTTCCTCACCGAAGAAATTCCGTGAGCCTCGCCCTACCAAATATACATTTACTGATGAAAATGGTGAGACCAAAACATGGACGGGTCAGGGACGCACTCCTAAAGATCTAACTGAGCAACTTTCAGCAGGTAAAACTCTGGATGATTTCTGATCTAAGTCAGATTTAATGAAAGTGTACGCAATATTCAACCCATTAAAAGTGGCCGTAATCTGGCCTTTTTTGATACTGTCTTTTTATGAGTTTAATATTTCCTATTTATGATAAAGGTTATTGGTTGTTTGAAGGCCTCAAGATTTTCGGTTATTTTTTTAGCATTCATTTAACTATTAAATTTCCCTCACAATGTTATGCTTAAATGAAATTACTATATTATGACGGATGGCCGTTATTTGCATTGGATTCGATGCATAACAATACATGCAATAAAAACCTTTTAAAATTAAGCTTTAATCCATCCTGTTTTTTGGAACAGGAGGTTGCATTTCTCTGTGCTATATAGGTTAGGCAGATATTATGGGGCGCGCCATCTGTTTGTTGATTCGACTTAATGGTATGTGAACTAAGTGGTGACTTATACTACAAATATGTTGCGGATATACAGCCCAGTGAAGTTATAGTTCGGCCATGTTTAAATACAAAATTCGCTTTGCGCTATAGCAGATAAGAATCTGGTCTATAACACATCATGTTTACCATTAAGACGGGATGCTGACGCCCAGCTTATGTATTTTCGAACGGTATGACTTTAGGCTCATCCATCGATGGTAATACCAGGAATGCGAATCTCGTTAATAAAATCCGGATCTATTTCCTCCCACAATTGGCCAACATGGACCGCTACTGGATTTTCCATGGCGCTTACCTTTATCCTTAATTAGCTTAATTTTCTCAAGTGACCCACCCGTTCGGATTGAAAGGATTTCATCCTTAACACCTTAATCTTTGAGCTCACATATGATAGGACGGTATTTGAGTGGTACAGGTTTTGCCTTTATCACAGTGATTCCTTATCAGTCATCCATTGCTAACGGTCGAGGTCCGCATGAAGACGAGACTTCCGGCGCTGTAAATCAGCTCTCTGCGCTCAGGAAAAGACATAGCCGCTATGTAGGGGAAAGCGCCATTGTTCACATATTGTAAACGGGTATGGGCGGTGCTATCATGTTCACATAATGTAAACGGATGGAACGACCGCAAGATGCACGTAATTTCAAAAGAGCCTTTTGAGGAAGCGGCAAAGCAATATCCCAACGATTCGTTAGCCGTTCGGGCGCTGTACCGCTTAGTCCGCGAGACGGACTTTTCTTCTCCAGCTGAGATGCGAACGCTGATACCGAGCCTGGACAATTTTAAGTATCGTAATAAGTGGTGGGTGTTGGATGTAGGGGGCAACAACTTGAGGGTTATCGCCTATATCAATTTCGTGAATAAACGCTTCTATGTGAAGCACATCGCCACCCACGCTGATTACGACAAGTTGACCCGCTATTACAGGGAGAACAAAGAATGATTACCGACACTGCAAAAGCCATTGAAGCAACCAAACAACTCGTAGCTGCTGTTCCCTTCCTGGGGGGCAGTTCGTCCGAGAGCGATTACCGCGAAGCGATAGAGTTGGTGGACTATCTGATCGAAAACGACGACGAGAACCCGCTTATTGACTTCCTGGCGAGTAAAATTGCTGACTATGAGGATAACAGCCCTCGTTTCGCTGAATTCAACAAGGCTATCGCTGAAATGCCAGTCGGCGTTGCCCTTCTGCGCACCCTGATTGACCAGTACAGGCTGTCTTATTCTGACCTTAAGGAGGAGATCGGCTCTAAATCGCTGGTTAGCCAGATTCTCTCTGGTCAGCGGTCACTGACAATCATGCACATTAAGGCGCTGTCTGCTCGTTTTGGTATCAAACCAGAGTGGTTCCTTTGACTGTCACGTAGTCCATAAACATTTTCTCTGCTGCTCTGGTGATTTTCCTGCAATCGCCAGAGCGTCAATAAACGGCTGCTTTTCCAACGCGAACTGATCAGCCAACTGCTCCAGTCCCTTGTTTTTCTCTTCCTCTTTCTGTAACGCTGCCTCTTTCTTGGCGGCATGAATCGCCACGGATAATCTAGACACTTCCTAGCCGTTGATAATACTGGTTTTCATATTCTGTCGGTGACATCTGATCGCTGGAACCATGCCGACGCTTACTGTTATAAAACATTTCGATGTAATCAAAAATATCACTGCGGGCTTCTTCCCGCGTTCCGTAGCTCTTTTTCTTTATCCGTTCGCGTTTCAACAACTGGAAAAAGCTTTCTGCAACCGCATTATCATGGCAGTTACCGTGACGGCTCATGCTGCCCTCCAGGCCGTGTGATTTCAGGAACGACTGCCACTCATGGCTTGTGTACTGACTGCCCTGATCCGAATGAACCAGCACCTGTTTTTGGGGATTACGGCGCCATACAGCCATCAGCAGTGCGTTCAGGACAATGTCCTTTGTCATCCGGGATTGCATGGACCAGCCGATAATTTTGCGTGAGAACAGATCAACAACCACGGCAAGATACAGCCAGCCTTCGTGGGTCCTGATGTAGGTTATGTCCGTTACCCAACGCTTATCCGGAGCATCCGGATTGAACTGTCGCTGGAGCCTGTTGGGCGACACGATACTGGCCTCGCCTTTACGTGCCCGCGGGCTCCGGTATCCGACCTGAGCCTTTATCCCGACACGTTTCATCAGTCGCCAGACTCTGTTCACTCCGCACTGTTGCCCGCTGTCACGCAGATCCAGATGGATTTTGCGATAACCATAGACGCATCCCGATTCCAGCCAGAACTGTTTAATCTGTCCTGTCAGTCTCAGGTCTGCCTGATGGCGTTGTGAATGCGGCTGCTGAAGCCAGGCGTAAAAACCACTGGGATGAACATCCAGCACCCGACAGAGCAGGCGAACAGGCCAGCAACAGGAGTTGTCACGGATAAAGGCGTACCTCAGTCGGACAGCTTTGCGAAGTACGCCGCGGCTTTTTTTAATATGTCCCGTTCGTCGGTAACCCGCTTCAGCTCTTTCTGGAGACGGCGGATCTCGGCCTGAGCATCTGACTGTTCTTTATTAATGGAAGGATCCGGACCGTACTTCTTTATTCAGGCATAAAGGCTGTGGGTGGTGATATCGAGACGTGTTGCAACGCTGGCAACAGAATAACCGCGATCAACAACCTGTTTGACTGCTTCAGTTTTAAACTCTTCGGGATAACGCTTACCGCTCATGGGCACCTCTCTTTAAGCCATCTTAAATGACTCTGAGGTGTCTGTTAAACCCGTGGCGATTCATTACCATACATAATTCTTTGCTCAAGAGGACTCTTCACTGAACGAAAAGCACGAAAATGTACCCATAAAAAAACCTCCGCAACAGCATGATTTAATAGGATTTAATATCAAAATTTCAAGCTGAAATTCCCATGATTCCCCTAGTAACAAACACCTGACCATAGTGAATTTATGACAATTAGTTAACTCTAGGTGTAAGTATCCCTGCAATCCGCGCCATTCACTTTTAGAGGTCTTCCGATGCCCCCTAGGGAGATCGCTATGCGTAAGATCTGATTCACCGAGCACCAGATCATCGCCGTTCTGAAGTCCGTCGAAGATGGCAGGACCATTAAAGATGTGTGTCGTTAAGCCGCTATTTCCGAAGCCAGCTATTAAAACTAGCAGGCGAGATATGGCGGGATGGAAGCTGCTGATATCAAAAAAACAAAGATCTTGAGGACGAGAATCGTCGTCTTACCCCCATTAATCAGTAACAAACCACCCAAAAATGCACGCTAGAAACGCTACGTAAAAATCTACCCGATGACTGGATATGCACTCAATTGAATAACCCCCGGTTTCAGTCCGTTTTATCGGGATTAGCCTTCTGTTTAGGTAAGTCCGGAGGCTTCACTTGCTGATTAATTTGCGCGCGACGCGTAAGCCAAGGGTGGTCAGCTTTAGATTTTACATAGAATTTTGAGCGTAAATCTATGCGGGCATTATCCACACGTTCATGGACACTCTTCTCATAATCCAGTGGTATAGGCTCCGGACCATCAATATACTTTTACCACCCCAATAATTTCCCGACATAAAGAACGTTCATTTCACCGTCAAAGCTTTAGCAAACCGTGACAACCGAATGTCGAAGTCGATATCCCCGGCCTTCACTGCGTATCTGAAACTCAATGCTTTTGTACTGGAAAGTGAGATTTTTGGAGAGAACGCGCCTCGCCTGAAGACTCAAGATATAACCCAGTTCTTTCAGAATGGTGTACATCAAGGTGGGCATTATCAGCAATACGAGGCGGCGTAGCGAACCGGTCGTTATACGCTTCAATAAATGTCGGCAATCATGCGTTTGCTGTTTCAATATTGCTGATACCCTGAAGCCGCATTTCCTTAACCAGCCTGTCCTAGAGTGTCTGATTGGCGCGTTCTAACCGCCCTTTTGCCTGCGGGCTGTTGGCATGGATTGGCTCGATGCCCAGTGCCTTTACCGCACGTGTAAACTGAGTCAACTCCCCTTCCCGCTCCGGGTTATTTACTCGGAATATACTGTGTCTGTCAGAGTAGAGAACCAGTGGTATGCCATGATCATTAAGGTAACCCCGAAGGGTTTCCATGTAGCCCGGGTTGTCTCTGCAGGAGCGAATCGCAGCGCTATCAGAGCATTGGTGGCATCATCGATAAAGACTATCAGTGTGCATTTGGGGCCCCTGCCTTCAAACTATTCATGAGGCGAGCCATCGATGTGGATGAGTTCACCGTAGGATGGAAGTCGCATGCGGCGCTGATATATTCGGACAAGTTTATGACGACGTTCACGCCATATCCCCTCCTCTACCATCCACTTCCTGAGAGTTTCAGTGGATAAACACAAGCCGTGTATCTCGCACAATTTCTCATTGATAAGGCCAACAGAACCTTTATTTCGATATCGATGCACCAGACGTTTAACTTGCCGGATGGAAATACCAATTCGCACCGCCGCTTGTTCCTGATTATATGGCAATTGATTGAGTCCTGAATAATCTGAAGTCTGTCAAGTTCCTTATGTCTCATCGTAATTGTTTCTTTTACCATGTCCCCCCAGATAATTGTCTGGGGACATTTTAGAATGATTCAAAGGGGACATTACAGCTTGGCGTTAACAATGGCCTTACCTCCCTTGCCTTGCGGCAGTTAAAAGGCTATTCTGTTTGTGTCGAGTCAAACAAATGGCCTCGTTTTGTACTGACACCCAAAAGTTGGACAGAATAAACGAAGCATCTAAGAAAGAGTCCATGGAATACATGGGCTTTTTTTCCTTAAAAAGCTAAATTAACTATTCCACTGCCAAATATCCATTTTTCTGCTTTCTCCATGCTCTTCTCTGTTTCTACAACAACCTGTATTCAAGCTTTTCTAGTGTAGATTTAGCTTTTAAGTCTACACCAGTTAATTGAGTAAGGTCCGATGCTTGTTGAAGTAAAGATTAATTGAGTTATATAGAGCATTTTTACATCTATCGCATGCGCACTTTTATCACTTCGAAGAAGTCAAATCTATACATATGCCAAATATCTACACCTGCTTAGCATAAGCTTAAAAGCCAGTCGATCAGACAGACACGCGCTTCACCGTGACAGGTTGAACGGCGCCGAGTCAGTTTTCTTCCGCAAGCCAATGCATCGCGCTCACACGGCGGGCCACCTGTTGTCACGCCAGACTTACCGTCATCCATGTCATGGACAATCAGGTTCTGCAGCAGCCCGACGGAGGCGATGGTTTCAGCCAGGCTGCATACGCTGTCTAAGGAACACAGGATGGTTCGGACGGTGAAGGAGGATTTAACGAGATCAGACAGCGGAACAGTCTCGGTCTGCGCAGCATCGATCGCCGCCTGAAGTGCAGCCAGTTAGGCTTTGTTTGGTTTCTTTACGCTGGCCTTTTTTACGGTTCTTGCTTTAACATCTGTTACTGACATAGTTAGTACCACTCCGATATTCACGATTGTCGGTCCTGCGGAGTTGGCGCTCCGACAGGGTATTTTCTTACTGAACCTGCTCTGGTGAGGTCGCCGCGTGTCTGATGTAGCGGTTAAGGTGGTTCCCCGCATCGGGTTCGAAATTTCACACCCGCGCCATCAGTCGTCCGTTGTAGTAACGAATGGTCAGACGGAAATGTGCCTCCTGATCGTCTTCAATCATCACATTGGTATACTGCGCCGCCACTGCCTCTTCCCGGGTTAATGCCCCTTCCGGCAGCATCAGAGCCGTTTTTTCAGCCCGGCATTCAGGACGGCCGCCAATTCCACATCTCCAGGTGATCTTGACCCGCCATCTCCGGACAGCTTTTGTATCTTAAGTTAACGATGTCCGCTGCCGCCGATATTCCCTCGGGGAGTGATAGCCCAGCGCGCTGTGCGGGTGGTTTTCATTGTAATGTGTGAACGCTGCTGCAAGGTTTCGCAGGGCTGTTCTCACATCTGGTTTTGCCATGAACGCGATATAGTCTTCCTTCATCGTCTTCACGAACCGTTCGGCCATGCCATTGCTCTGCGGGCTGCTCACCGCTGTTGTACACGGCTCCAGATTCAGCTCTCTGGCGAACCTCCGCGTTTCATGCGCGGTATATGCTGAACCGTTATCCGTCAGCCATTGAACCGGTGTGGTCGGCAGCCCGTCGCCGAAGCGCTTTTCCACCGACCTCAGCATCACATCCTGCACCGTCGAACTGTCGTAGCCTCCTGTGCTCGCTGCCCAGTCTATGGCTTCTCTGTCGCAGCAGTCCAGCGCGAACGTGACCCGCAGCTTCTCACCGTTGTCGCAGCCGAACTCGAAGCCATCTGAACACCAGCGCATATCGCTTTCTGCCACCGCGATTTTGCCCTTATGTTCACGCTTCGACCGCTCTGGTTTGTCATGCAGTAACAGCAGATTATGCTCGCTCATAAGCCGGTAAAGCCGTTTGGCGTTCACGGGGGGCAGTCCCTCTGTACGACGTTGCGTACGCAGGATGCCCCACACACGGCGATAGCCGTAACTGGGCATATCGCTGATGATATCGAGGATCTCTGACAGTATTTCAGCGTCTGCTTCGTCATCACGCCGGTTACAGCGCCTGTCCTGCCAGTCGGCAGAACGGTTAATTCGCAGTGACAGCTGCGCACGCGACACGCCCATGGTGCGGCTGACCAGCGCTATTCCCCGTCCTTTGGCAACAAGGGCGCGTACGCTATCCATTTTCGCGACTGAGCGTACTCCACGGCTTCTTTCAGGATCTCAACTTCCATCGTCTTCTTGCCCAGCAGGCGCTGAAGCTCCCGGACCTGCTTCAGAGCAGCAGTAAGCTCAGAAGCTGGAACAACTTCTTCTCCGGCCGCAACGGCGGTGAGGCTGCCTTCCTGATATTGCTTCTTCCACTTAAACAGCAGGCTGGGCTGGATGCCATGCAGGCGGGCGACATGGGAGACATTCATGCCCGGCTCCATCGTCTGCTGGATAATGGCGATCTTCTCCTGAGGAGTTTTACGTTTACGGACTTCTTGCCCTAACAGGATCCCGGTCATCTCAAAATTGGCGTTAGTGTTAGACATATATTCAAGCCTATCTCTTATCTGGAGATACAGCTACTGTCTGGTGTTTCAGGGGGCTACATCAATTCCACATCTCCAGGCGTGGGCACATACTGCACCTCCGGCTGGCTATGAAATTCCTTCAGGGTTTTGCTCACTACACACCTCCTTCTGAACAGGGTCTGGCCTTCAAAAACCACATTATCCGTTGAGTTTCCGGAGCCGCGGCTTTAACGCTTTATGGTAAACCACTGTTTTTTTTCCACGGATAAATGCACTTCATCCGTTTGAGACCCTTCGCCGCAGGGGCGTAAACATCATTGGCAGACGCAGCTGTATGGGGCAAGCGGGAAATTTATTCCGGTCTAATGAAGCGAACCGGAATGGCCGGGGGAAATATATTGCGAAAGGGTTTGTCAACCAAGAAGACTGTGGTGCTATCAGCACCCGGCAGGAGAGCCATAAACGGAGAAAAGGCATACGGTGAGAGATGGGCAGGGACACGCCGTAATGACGTAAGCCGCGCGCATTGCCCTCTGCATGGCATCGATAACACCAACGGCATTGATGCCATGCCTGAAGCGCAGGAAGCGGCGCGACTGAGCGGCGCAGCCATTCCGGCTCCTGCGAGCATGGATGTTGCGTCATGGGATGGACACCCGCTGCCCCAGAGGAGCTTGGCAGAGACAGCATCGTTGGCTCTGTATGAAGCATGACAGCCCGACCGGACGTCAATTGTAACCTCAAGAATTAAAAAAATTATCAAGTTGTTGTTTTATAATATTATTACCTTATGAATTTGTTATATTGCTAACTTGCGATGTCATTAAGATGTGATGTTGCTAACCAGTAATTCCTTTCCACCTAAGGTTCAGACCCTTACCAGCGCCTTTTGCGTAAAGACCTGACTTAAGGATGGTTAGAATCTCAGGCAAAAGTCCCGGTGAAGGGAGTTCTCGACATCGCCTCCTGAAAAGATCTTTCTACTTTTTATGGGCTTCAGCCATTTCGATATATCGCAGATTATTTGCGGTCGGCAGCAACGTACTGATGCGATAGAGACGCACCCGCTCGTTAAAATATTCTTTGAGATGTTACGGTTATTCTCTGGCCACCGCTTCAGGTATAACCGGCATATTCATACATTCTTGTATGCAACAGCGGATGTGACAAGGTCTACAGCAACCTTGTCTTGGTCTTCTTTTCAAAACTTCGCATTATTTGCATCACTTATACGCGCCTCCGACCCTGTAATATCCCGTCATCAAGCTTAATCTCATCCGCACATACGGGCTACAGACAGCACAGGTGGGCAGATTGCCTGCCAGGTTTATAGCGGCTTAACCACCTGCCGTAGCCCTACCCCTTCCCAACCTTCAAAATGAAGTGTCCGCCCATATACACTCAACAATGACAGGTCATGAAGTAGCAAATTTTATCGACTACCTACGCGGTCGTCAGTTTCCCCTGACCTGAATCACGACGGCTGGTATTAATCATGTTTTGAACTGACGCAATATGCCAAGGGTCTGTGGATCGAGTTTCATGATGCTCTCCTTAGCGGCAGGGGATCCCCCTGCCCGTCCTAATCAGTTGTTGAACACATTACCGTCGACAAACACCAGACCGCCGCTGAACAAGTCACGCGCGTAGGCTTCAAAATCAAAGTAACTACGAAGCAACTATGGAATCTCGTTCAACAGGCCGGAATACCTTCCCAGTCTTGGAACATGAGTTGCGGATCGTGCTCGTTTGAATGCAGGGCATATCAGGATTCGAGAAAATCCTCTTTTCCGTCAAATCGGTCAAGTCGAACCACTTTTCGAAAATGCTGCCGCAGTTGTATTTGTGCCAAGTGCCAACGTATACAGCCGGTGTTGTTGTGCTCATGAAAATTCCTCCGTGGTATATGTCGTCTGAGTTCCGGCTTACGCCGTGCCGAAACGAAGCCCGACGAATAGTGGAGAATGCAATGGGCGTTACAGGAGGCCGTGGCGCAGAAAATATCCTAGGCAGCTTGTACGGTTATCGAGCGGATAGTGAGCGAGAGAACGACGGGAAGACCGGCTGCAGACATTAGATAATAACTGCGATGGGCGAGGATGACGGACAAGCGCACCCTTGCAGCCGCAGCGGTCGGGCTAGATTAGAGGCACGGCGTTTGCCGCAGTCTGCACGAATGTCACTCGATGCGTGGCCATAACACCGTGTAGGTCCCGCGGTAAGCCGGACTACATGACATCCTTTTTTCAAGCACTGAGAGCTCAGTTAATACTCCTTTTCCTGACACATTGTGCACAGGCTTACCCACCGATTCAGTGGATAACTTTTAAGGTAAAGTTTAAAAATTCATAATCTGATGCGAGCTGACTAGATTGGACCACGGTCCCAGTTATGGGGTCGGGACCACGGTCCCAGTTATGGGGTCGGGACCACGGTCCCAGTTAAGGGGTTGGGACCACGATCCCAGTTAAGGGGTCGGGACCACGGTCCCAGTTAAGGGGTCGGGACCACGGTCCCAGTTAAGGGGTCGGGACCACGGTCCCAGTTAAGGGGTTGGGACCACGGTCCCAGTTAAGGGGTTGGGACCACGGTCCCAGTTAAGGGGTTGGGACCACGGTCCCAGTTAAGGGGTTGGGACCACGGTCCCAGTTAAGGGGTTGGGACCACGGTCCCAGTTAAGGGGTTGGGACCACGGTCCCAGTTAAGGGGTTGGGACCACGGTCCCAGTTAAGGGGTTGGGACCACGGTCCCAGTTAAGGGGTTGGGACCACGGTCCCATATTAGGAATTTGAACCATGGTCTTGAAGAAGGTAAAGCAGGAAGATAACTACCGAATTAATGCTTGTTTTTCTTCGTAGCTAAAAGCTCAAGCATTTCTTCAAACTTCCCAATATCTTCCTCGGAAAGTTTGGAACGATCCAGGCTGATAATCACTTTATTTCCTTTATAACGCGCTGTTGCTCCAGGAATGAACTCACGCTTTTCTGGGGCCTGATTTACTTTCTTGCTGGAATCTTTAAGCAAGGCAGTAAGAAATTGAATTATTTCATCAGCCTCAAGTACTACACCTGCTTTTCTCTTCTCTGATAGCTCAAAAGCCCCATCGAGTAAACGAGCTTCGTTCTCAGAAAAGATTTTCTGTAAACTTTCGCCAGCCCTTGCGGAAAGCTCGCCTGGATGAGAGAAGAGGGCGATCACATCTCTTGGTAGCCTAGAAGTATTGATACATCTGGTTATGACTTTCCTTGAGATGTTTTCAGCATCGGCCAAGGCAGAGATATTTCCGTTAAATTCTTTTTCTAAACGTTGAGAATAACGCGTACCTCTTTCATAAGCACTTGTCGGTCTGTAATCATTTCCAAGTTTGCATAAAGCATCCATCTGTTCGTCATCAAGGGCACCAACGAGTATGCGATACTCAGTTGATGTAAAGATGGCAGTCATGCGACGGCGACTACCATCGGCAACTTCAATATGACCGTCGACCTTACGCCCAAACGCCGGATTTTGTTGGCCGGTAAGCAAGAACGATGGTATGAGATCGTCCAAAGCCTCTTCTATTAGAAAAGCTTGATCACGTTCATTACCAGCCCAGACCTTAGTTGAGCTGGCGACATCTGCACCGGGTATGGTCTCAAGAATAAATTTTACTTCTCGTCCACACACGGGAAGGGTAATAGTATTACCCTTTGCCATAGCGCCTACTCGAGCAATTAGTGTGTCTACCATAGGAGCTGCAGGGGCCGATACAGTAGTTACAGGAACGACTGAAGGAATAGATTTAGGGATGATAGGTGCTCGTTTCATTAGCGGATTTCCCAACGAGGTTTAATGAGACGGTCGAAAATTTCATTACAAACCGGCTCCCAAATTGCGAGCGCATTCCTCCATGCTCCAGTAGAAGAACGCTGATCAATTGCTTGTTCAAATACTGTTCGCATTCGAATTTGGCCTTTACCTACTTCATCCGTTTCGCGTACCACGTTTTTAAGAACCATGCTTCCCCATGCATCCCTGATTTGCTCTTCCATCCAAGGCGACTGGGAACCATTATTATTGTTATATTTAGTAAGCAAGATTCTGACATCTGGTTCAAAGCCTTGTAGATCTACATTCTTCAGCAAATCCCGGAGCATATCGAAAAATTGCAATGCAGAGGTATAGTCAAAGAGCTCAGCGGGGGTAGGGACTAATAACACGTCAGCAGCACATACAACGTTGATTGTGCCGATACCAAGATTAGGAGCACTATCGATAACAACAACATCGTAATCATGGGCTACCGTTTCAATGGCCAGCCTTAGCATCATGTGAGGTTCTGTCGGCAGCTTTCCTTCGTCGAAACGTCCCATCAACTCAGTTTCAATACGATGTAAGGCCAGACAAGAAGGGATGATATCAAGGCCAGGCCAGCAAGTTGGTTTTACCGCATATGAAGCATCATCTCGTTCACCGAGATAGAAGGGGAGGAGAGTATCTTCAGAATGAATATGTAAATCAGGAACCCAACCGTGATACATCGAGGCCGTCCCTTGCGGATCGTTGCCTTCGACTAACAGTACGCGAAGTCCTTTTAAAGCCAGATCCTGAGCAAGATGAACGGAGACAGAAGTTTTATAAACTCCACCTTTATGAGCTGCAACACCGATTACCGGAGGTAAGCTTTCATCTGGGCGACGGAGGCGGGTACTAAACACATCTCGCATGTGGTTTATTTGCTCAATGGTATAGCCAACGCGCTGTTCAACGCGTCCTCGTAATTCCATATCTGGATGCGGCAATCGTCCTGCTTTTTCAGCGTCACGAATAGCCTGGGATGAAACACCGATCAGGTCAGCTGCCTCACCAACTCGCCACCGACGGGTTATTTTTCTTGCTTCAGGGCTATCATCATTAAATTGAGCAATTGCGATGGCTTTCGTCATCTCATGTCCTGCTGCAATGCACTGGTTAAGCGTATCCATTAATCCCATTTGAAACCCCTTCAAATCAACTTTGCATAATTATATTAAATCTTGATAAAACAAGCAAAGCAACCAAAAATATGCAAACCCACTAAAAAAATGCAAAGTGCATCAAATCTTGCAAAGTTGATAACTTTTTAAACAGAATCCTTCAACTCATAAGAAAGTTTGAAAGTTTGAAAGTTTGAAATTACTGGACAACAATTAACTGCAAACCATTCAAAATGGTAGGGTATCTTTTTCGTATACCGAGCGGCCCTTTCCTCCTTGATGCAGACGAAACACTGTATACATGAGGGCAGGGCGGCTGAAAACAGTACTCATGACCTCTACAAAATGTAATTTTCATAAATGCATCACCCGCACTTATTGGGAATAACCTTCTTAATAGCCAGAATGATAAAGGTGGGTCATAGCATGCATAAAGTGTGTCGCAACATGCTTAGAAAAACGATCATCGGAGGATCTTAAAAATGTTGGGTATAAACATGAAAAAGTGGGCAGCGATATGCTAAAGGTGTGTCACAGCATGCGGGTCCATTTGGATTGGTACAAAAATCAACCTAACAAAACAGGCATGAATACTAGTGTGCCACGATAACATGTTATGACACACCTAAAATCATGATACGACCCACCATTACTGGATCGCCTGCATAATGTGACCCACCTTCTATGACCCCATTTCTTTGAGTTTTTTATTTCGCTTATGAATCAACACAGTTAGAGTTCGACCATCTTTAATAATGGAATACTCAATGTAGCCAATGACTTGTAGTTGCTTCAAAGCAGCCTTGATCAGCCGGTTCTGCTCCTTTACTGGAGAGGTCAAATTCAATCGCTCAATGATGCGATCAAATCTAATTGGGGCAGGGTTATCGGGCAGACTTGCTATGTAGGTATAGAGTGTCTGAGCAACTTCTTTACCTTTGAGCATATGGTAGGGACGCTTGCGCAGTAGGATGTTGTAGTCAATCTGGTACAGTTCATGGAGGCGCTCATCGGCCTGGAGCGTGATTGTATCGGACTCTCTCGTATACTTACCGCTCTTAAGGAGCTGAGTAAAAAATTTATCTCCAGTTTTCTTACTGTTGAATTGAACAGTCTTGGTACCAATCCGGGTAAGAGCATCAAAAATGGTGTCACGCAGACGTTTGTTAAACTGGCGAGAATCATACTGGCACAACGCGGCGAACTCAGTGAAAGGCAGCTCGATGGTATTTGATTTCAAGCCGTATTTACTGAAGGCACCAATAATGCCCATCCAGACGCTGAAGTCCGTTGATATGTTCAGTCGCTCACCAAAGATCCTGACTTCGTCATAACCTTCCTTACGGGCGAACTCAAGCTGGGAGAACGACGAAGAAACATCTATACCGGACTTCTGCCCCTTAGGAATTGCACGACTGGCAGGAACAAAGACACCCAGACGCAGTAAAATCGCTGGCTGAACTGATGAATTGTTTGTGACTGTTAATTGGTGTACCTCTCCTTCATTTGTAATTTGGGAGGGTATAAAATTGTTATCAGTCATATAGTTACACCACTGTGGTTAGAATCCATTCGAGGTTATCCACAAAAGGTGGATAGTTCGTTATTTGACATGATGCGACACACCATTTTGCATGTTATGACACACCAAGAGCATGATGTCACCCACTTTGCTCATGGCATGACACACCAATTACATGTTGCGACACACTTATTGCATAATACGACACACCCAAATCCTCTGAATGCCTTGTCTGACGTGGCTTGCAGCGATCGGGGATCTGTTTGGGACTATAAGGATCCATTTAGGATCTTCAATAGGATCGTGTTATAGGATCTAACCGGTGTATATGTTGATAACTTTTTGAGATCCGAGAGGATGAAAAGGGATAGTGCCCAAATAGCATAATGCCACTGAAAGTTTTAACTTAACAGACAGGCGGTAATGACTCCAACTTATTGATAGTGTTTTATGTTCAGATAATGCCCGATGACTTTGTCATGCAGCTCCACCGATTTTGAGAACGACAGCGACTTCCGTCCCAGCCGTGCCAGGTGCTGCCTCAGATTCAGGTTATGCCGCTCAATTCGCTGCGTATATCGCTTGCTGATTCGC